>CAMWRH010000145.1 GCA_947176605.1 uncultured Porphyromonadaceae bacterium | reverse complement strand
CCGGACGCTAAAGCAGAAATCCGGCCCCCGGATCCTCTACCGCAGGATTGATATCAACAGAAAGTAAACAACTATATAAAAATGGCAACACCCACATTCGAACAACTTCTCGAGGCCGGCTGCCACTTCGGCCACCTCAAGCGCAAATGGAATCCCGCAATGGCTCCCTATATCTTCATGGAGCGCAACGGCATCCACATCATCGACCTCTATAAGACTGCAGCTAAGATCGAAGAGGCTGCCAACGCTCTGAAGCAGATCGCAAAGAGCGGCCGCAAGGTGCTCTTCGTGGCTACGAAGAAGCAGGCTAAGGAAGCTATCGCCGAGAAGGCCGCTTCTGTAAATATGCCTTATGTGATCGAGCGCTGGCCCGGCGGTATGCTGACCAACTTCCCCACTATCCGCAAGGCTGTGAAGAAGATGACTCAGATCGACAAGATGACCAAGGACGGCACTTTCGACAATCTGTCGAAGCGCGAGAAGCTCCAGATCACACGTCAGCGCGCGAAGCTGGAGAAGAACCTCGGTTCGATCGCCGACCTGTCGAAGCTCCCGGCCGCTCTTTTCGTGGTGGACGTAATGAAGGAGCACATCGCCGTAGCTGAGGCCAACCGTCTCGGTATCCCCGTGTTCGCTATCGTCGACACTAACTCCAACCCCGACAACATCGACTTCGTAATCCCCGCCAACGACGACGCTTCGAAGAGCATCGACGTAATCCTGGGCGCTGTATGCGCAGCTATGGCCGAGGGTCTGGAAGAGCGTAAGGTGGAGAAGAACGACGCTCCCGAAGATAAGGAGGACGACGCTCCCGCAGCCGGCAAACGCCGCCGCGTGACACGCCGCGAAGAGGCTCCCGCAGCTGAGGCTGCCGAGGCTCCCGCAGCTGAGTAATCGCCGCAACTGAGGCTATGATTACGGTCGCCGGATTGCCGGATTCCGGATCCGGCGACTGACTCATATAATCACCATCCCCTCTCCTCAAATCCAATCTTTTTTAAACCGTAAAATTTACATATACTCCGATTATGGCAGTATCTATTGAAGATATCAAGAAACTCCGCCACATGACCGGCGCCGGCATGATGGACTGCAAGAATGCTCTCGCAGAGACTGAGGGCAATATCGAGGCCGCTATCGAGATCATCCGCAAGAAGGGTCAGGCTGTAGCCGCCAAGCGTGAGGACCGTCAGGCTGCCGAAGGCTGTGTGCTCGCCGGCGCTAAGCCCGGATTCGCAGCTATCGTGGCTCTGAATTGCGAAACTGACTTCGTGGCTAAGAACGAGTCGTTCCGTGCTCTTACAAAGGCTATCCTCGACAAGGCTGTAGAGGCTGAGGCCAAGTCGCTCGAGGAGGTTAAGGCTCTCGACCTCAACGGCCGCACTGTAGCCGAGAACATCACTGATGAGATCGGTAAGACCGGTGAGAAGATGGAGCTCGGCGCTTATGAGTATGTGCAGGCTCCCTCTGTGACTGCATATGAGCACCTCGGCAATAAGCTCGCTACTATCGTAGGTCTGTCGGTAGAAGGTATCGACCCCTATGTAGGTAAGGAAATCGCCATGCAGGTAGCTGCTATGAACCCCATCGCAGTCGACCGCGACAGCGTGCCCGCTGAAGTAATCGAGCAGGAGCGCACTGTGGCTATCGAGAAGACTAAGGAGGAGCAGGTGAAGAAGGCTGTTGAGGCTGCCATCAAGAAGGCCGGCATCAACCCGAACCTGGTAGACTCTGAGGATCACATCGCTTCCAACATCGCCAAGGGCTGGCTGACTGAGGAGGAGGCTGAGAAGGCTCGCGCCATCGCTGCCGAGGTAGGTCCCGCCAAGGCTGCCAATCTCCCCGCCGCTATGATCGAGAACATCGCTACCGGCCGTGTCAACAAGTTCCTTAAGGAAACTGTGCTGATGGAGCAGGAGTACCACCGCGATGCCAAGATGACTGTAGCCGACTATCTCAACAGCGTTGAGAAGGGTCTGGTTGTGGTTAGCTTCAAGCGCGTAAACCTCAATGAGGACTAATCAGCTCTCTCTGATGTAAGGTAATATCCCGCATAACGTAGGAAGAAATCTTTCGTCATATTTAAATCCGCCGCATTCATCCCCGAGGGGTGAGTGCGGCGGATTCCTTTGTGTATCCTTCGGCGGATGGCTTTTTTGTTCTTCGTCGAGGGGAAGGGGGATTAACCCATTTCGCCGTCGATGTCGGTTATGAGCTGGCGGAGTACGGGGTTCTGGTCCACGATTTCCTGAAGCAGTTCCTGCGGTGATATCCCTTTTTCGGTCTCGCTGTCGTCTACCTCGATTTCAAGTGCGAGGTAGTCGTTGCGGAGTGTGCTGCGGAGGAATTCCATGAGGTGATTCATCGACAGTTTGAATTCCTCGCGCTGGGCTGGATGATCCACCACTACCTTGTAGGTCTCTGCGTCTATGGCCACGGGCTCTTTGCGCATGGCCGAAATCAGGAGGTGTTTCTCGGGATTCTGACCGATGTATTCGCGCCATGCGGCGGTAAACTGCTCCTGGCTTACGGGTTGACGCTGACGTTCGTACTGTCCGGCATCGGCTGTGGTGGCGGCTGAGTCGGCGCTTTTGCGCTCGGTGCGGCGTCCGCGTACGGTCTTGCGCCCCTCATGAGCGGTGGCTCCAGCGGCAGGGGG
>CAMWRH010000144.1 GCA_947176605.1 uncultured Porphyromonadaceae bacterium | reverse complement strand
AGTCCACGCCTCGACGTATAGTGTTGTCGCTCCGCGACAAAGAGGAGAGAGTGTGTCTGTATCCGCGCACCGGCAGCTTCGGCTACGCCTCGCAGCCGGTACGCTTAACAGGCCATGTAACCGCTCCGCGGTTACATGGCTACTATTAATGTAACTAAAAAGCCTAAAGCCTAATTGATTTATCAAGCGATACTCTATGTAATTCAAAACATTTTGACTAATTTTGCGTAATAAATTATATGGAAAACCTCAGTCAGAATGACCGGCCTTCGTCGCAGAACGTTATCGACGAGGCCACTAACTCAGAATACAAGTACGGCTTTACCTCCGACATCGATACCGAAATCGTGCCCCCGGGGCTGTCGGAAGAGACCGTGCGCCTCATATCACGCCTGAAAGGCGAACCCGACTGGCTCCTCGATTTCAGGCTCAAAGCCTTCCGTTACTGGCTTACGCTCACCCCGCCGGAGTGGGCCCACCTCGATATTCCCGAAATCGACTTCCAGGCAATCTCATATTATGCAGCTCCTAAAAAGAAGGAACTGAAGAAAAGCCTCGATGAAGTCGACCCGGAACTCATCGATACCTTCAACCGCCTCGGCATTTCGCTTCAGGAACAGAAGCAACTCGCCGGAGTGGCCGTAGACGCCGTGATGGACTCCGTCAGCGTCAAGACCACACACCGCGAGAAGCTCGCCGAACTCGGCGTAATCTTCTGCTCCTTCTCCGAAGCCGTAAAGGATTACCCGGATCTGGTCAGGAAATATCTCGGCTCGGTAGTAAGCTACCGCGACAATTTCTATGCCGCGCTGAATTCTGCCGTGTTCTCCGACGGCTCGTTCGTATACATCCCCAAGGGGGTGCGCTGCCCGATGGAGCTTTCCACATATTTCCGCATCAACGCAGCCGGCACCGGCCAGTTTGAACGCACCCTCATCGTGGCCGACGACGATGCCTACGTAAGCTACCTCGAAGGGTGCACCGCCCCGATGCGCGACGAGAACCAGCTCCACGCCGCAATCGTGGAAATCATCGCCGAGGAACGCGCCGAAGTGAAGTACAGCACCGTGCAGAACTGGTATGCCGGCGACAAGCAGGGGCGTGGCGGCATCTATAATTTCGTCACCAAACGCGGACTCTGCCGCGGCCACCGCTCCAAAATCTCCTGGACCCAGGTAGAGACCGGATCCGCCATCACCTGGAAATACCCGTCATGCATCCTGAAAGGCGACGAGTCGGTAGGTGAATTCTACTCCGTAGCCGTCACCAACAATTTCCAGCAGGCCGACACCGGAACCAAAATGATACACATCGGACGCAACTCGCGCTCCACAATAGTCAGCAAGGGTATCTCGGCCGGACACTCGCAGAACTCCTACCGCGGCCTGGTGCGCATAGATGCAAAAGCCTCCGGTTGCCGCAACTTCACCCAGTGCGACTCACTGCTTATGGGGTCTGACTGCGGCGCACACACATTTCCGGTGATCGACGTGCGCAATCCCGAATCCACCGCCGAACACGAGGCCACTACCTCCAAAATCAACGAAGAGCAACTCTTCTACTGCCAGCAACGCGGCATATCCACCGAAGAGGCAATCGGACTCATCGTCAACGGTTACGCCAAGGAGGTGATGAACAAGCTCCCGATGGAGTTTGCCGTCGAGGCCCAGAAACTCCTTCAGATCACTCTCGAGGGTTCGGTGGGATAATCCAAATATATCCTCTCTGATTTTACAATGATTGAAAGAACCGTCATAGTCGACAGCATTGACCCACAGACCTTCTACGGAGTCAACAATGCCAATATCAACCTCATACGCAATCTCTTCCCGAAATTGCGCATGGCCGCACGCGGCAGCGTGATAAAGGTGATCGGCGAAGACTCCGAGACCGCCGAATTCGAGCGGAAAATCAAGGAAATCGAGGCATATGCCGCCAAATACAACAAGCTTACCGATGAAGCCATCATCGATATCATAAAGGGGGAGCCGCCGAAAGCCCAGAACTCCGAAGGGGTGATCATTTTCGGCCAAAGCGGACGCCCGATCGCCCCGCGCAACGCCAACCAGGCCCGGATGGTGCGCTCGTTTGAGGAGAATGACCTCACGTTTGCACTCGGTCCGGCCGGCACGGGCAAAACCTACATCGCCATCGCCCTGGCCGTGGCAGCGCTTAAGAACCGCAAGTGCAAACGCATCATCCTGTCGCGCCCCGCTGTGGAAGCCGGTGAGAAACTCGGATTCCTCCCCGGCGACATGAAGGATAAGATCGACCCCTACCTGCGCCCCCTCTACGATGCCCTGGAGGACATGCTCCCGGCCGTGAAGCTGAAGGAATACATGGAGTCGGACACAATCCAGATCGCTCCGCTCGCATTCATGCGCGGACGCACCCTCAACGATGCCATCATAATACTCGATGAGGCCCAGAACACCACGAAACATCAGATGAAGATGTTTCTGACCCGTCTGGGTGTCAACGCGAAGATGATCATCACCGGCGACGCCACACAGATCGACCTTCCGCGCACCGTGCAGTCAGGGCTGATGCAGGCCCTGCGCATACTGCGTGGCGTGAAAGGGATAGGCATAATCGAATATGCCAAAAAGGATATCGTGCGCCATCCCCTCGTGCAGCGCATCGTGGATGCCTACGAAGCCCGCGAGGAGAAAGTCGACAAGGAATTCGACGAATCAGTAGCCGCCCTCCC
>CAMWRH010000143.1 GCA_947176605.1 uncultured Porphyromonadaceae bacterium | reverse complement strand
GCCCCCAGCGCTTCAGCGCCCCCCACCTCAGCGCTTCAGCGCCCCCATCGCGAAGCCGGGCCTCGTAGTCCTGCGCCCGAGCTTTAGCGAAGGGAGGGCCAGCCCCCAGCCCACCTAAAGCCTAATCCCTAATCCCTAAAGCCTAAAGCCTAATTCCTCACTCCTAATTCCCTAATCCCCAAATCCCATGATAGAAACCCTGTTAAGCCTGATCCTCTGCATCTCCTCCACCATATGCCTCTGGAGCGCCTTCCTCCTCGCCTACGACTGGCAGGGGTGCCGCCAGCGCCGATGGCTCGCCCTCGTCCTCTTCCTCTGGGGCGCCGGATGGACAGCCCGCACCTACGGCCTGTTCTTCGGCGATACCGCCCACCGCTACACCATCATCCTCCCACCCGGACTAATCCTCGGAGGTATACTGGCCAGCTTCACATTCCTCGTCTGGCCAATGACAGTGCTCAACGCCCCACGGCTCCGGCCGCGCCGCATCCTCAGCTTCCTGCTGCCGTTCATCCTGTGCATCGTCATATATTACGGCATGATCGCGGCTTTCCGCCTCCCGCGCTTCGAATTCACGTCGATGGCCTCCCTATGGTCGCATATCGGATATTTCTCGGTATGGTTCCGTCTGGTGATGTGCGCCTGTCTGCTCGGGTACCTGTACTATACCATCCGCCTGGTGCGCAGATACATCGGCCGGTACAACCGCTATGTCGAGGAAAATTTCGCCGAGTATGAGAAGTATACCATCCGCTGGATGCCCCGCTATCTGCTCGGGCTTGTGGCCATCTCGGTGCTCTTCTTTGTCAATCTGTGCTTTGCATCATATGCCACGCTGCTCTGCCATAATGTGGTGTCGTGCCTCTTTCTCGCATGGCTCACGGCGAAGGTGATGGTATATAACTCACCTTATGCAGCCGATAATCTGAATTATGCGGTGCCGGAAGTGCCGAAGGCTGCGGGTGAGGATTTTAAAAGCCGGTTTGATGTCTATCTCCGGCAGATCAAGACATGGCTCGTCAACGAACGCCCATATCTCCGCGCGGATTTCAACCTGAAGGATGTGATGGCGTTCGCCGGACTCAACCGCACCTATGCCTCAAAGATCTTCAACGACGGCTTTGGCAAGAGTTTTATCTTCGTGGTCAGGGAGTTGCGCATCGATTATGCACGCCGACTGATTGATAGCAATCCGGCGGTGTCGATGGCCGATGTAGCGGCGCTGTGCGGATACTCCACGCCGCAGGCGTTCCATAAGGCGTTTGTGTTCTGTAATGACGGACTTACTCCCGGACAATACGCCCGCCGGGCAGCCGCGACTGAATGAAGTCGTTGAGTTCCACCCCTTTGTCGAGGTTGAAGCGCGTGCGCAGGCGATAGCGCGACGTGGCCACGCTTTCGCGCGATATGCCCAGTGCGAGGGCTATCTCGTCGTTGCGCCGGTTGAGGGCTATGAGCATGCAGAGGAGTTCGTTGCCGCTTGTGAGGTCGGGATATTCGCGCCGCAGCCGGTCGATGAATCCGGGATAGAGATCGGAGAATGTCTTGCGGAAGCGCTGTTCGTCATCGCGTTCGAGCAGGATCATGTCAAGCATCTCGTGGCGCCGCGCCGAGGTGTCGCTCTCCAAGGCGGCACGGTTGAGCTCTTCGATGCGCGCGTTGAGGGCGATGCGCTCGCTTAGCAGGTTGTCGATATTGCTCTGTTTGAGTCGCAGCTGCCGCCGATGGTTGCGATGGCGCATGATGCTCATCGCTGTCACTCCGGCCACCACCAGCACCGCTATCACCGATATGAATATGATTCTCTGACGCTTGATGCGCAATTCATCCTCAAGCAGCTCCTTGTCGCGCTGCAATTGCGAGGTGCGGTATCTGAAATCCATACCCAGAAGACGGTTGGCCGTGCGCCCCTGTATGATGGAGTCGTGCAGCATGGCCGTTTCCTGATATATGGACGTGAGCCGACAATCGCACGCCGCCGCATACGACTGCGCCAGCAGCTGCAGCCCCCATTCCATACTTTCCGTATCCCCCGAACGCCGGAAATCCTCAAGCGCTCTGTTCATCATCGGCAGTCCGCGCTCCGCATCCCCTGCAATCACGTATGCCCGCCCCACAAGCAGGCGCGCCGTGCTGTTCTGCCGCGACGGCTCGTGGCCGTAGCCCGACTCTGAATCGGCCATAAGCCGCTCAAGCCGGCTACGCGCTCCGGCCACCGAATCGGGCGCATATCCCGGATTTTCGATAAAGAAGTATGCCCGGTCGGCCTCCAGCCGTTGCCTCACATTCCGCCGGTAATCCTCATCGGCGATATAGGCGCTACGCTCCCGGCTACGATCCAGACAGGCAAACATCGAATCCGTCTGCCCGCTGTTTTTATACACCAGCCCCCGCATCCGCCACACATCGGCGCGGATGTCCAGACCCTCCCGGTCGGCTATACCGGTAGCCTCGCCGTTAGTCGCGAGCGCCTCCTCATGCAGCCCCATCCGGCTGTAGAGATTCGCCAGATTCCCCAGAAACATCACCGCCTCTGTAGGGTTCACGCTATCCGGCGGCATCGCCGCCAACCGGTCGTTGGCATCATGCAGCAGTTCCAGCCCCTCCGCATAATTTCCCTTCCGGCACATCTCCAGCCCCTGCTCCGAAAGCTTCGCGAACTCCGCCTTCCCCTCCTCCGGCGCGGACTCCACCCGCGAGCACCCGCTCCCCGCGAGCACCGCCGACACCACCATCCCCACCACGCAAATCCACCCCGTCATCC
>CAMWRH010000142.1 GCA_947176605.1 uncultured Porphyromonadaceae bacterium | reverse complement strand
ATGGCTGCTCTCCGAGCACGATGCTATCAGGATGACGAGCATCGGGATTAATAAAAGAAGTTTTCGCATATTATTTTGTATTATGGTTATACTCATGATGTCAGTTATCCGTCCGCTTACCTCGATGGCTTTGACGGCCAACTCCGGAGCGCCGTCTGCACTATCCTACCCCATACCCGGCATCATCACATACCCAGGCATCATCACATACCCCGGGCATCATGACATACCCGGCATCATGACATACCCGGCATCATGACATGGCTGACAGTTGACAGACTTAGCCGTCCGGACAGAAATCATGTGGGACAGCTCCGCCGGGTGGCGAGATCTGCCTCCGGGTCGGCCACCCGCCCCTTTTGGCCGTCAGTCAGTTTGCTTCCGAGCCGGCTGAGATATTCCACGGCACGGCCAAGGCGGTTGTAACCGATCATCCGGCATACCGATTCGGTCAGATGACCGAATTTGCGGTATAGGAAATTGAAGATCAGATAGGCGGCCCGGTTGTCGGACGGCATACGGCGCAGTATGTTGCGCCAGGAATAGACCTCGCGGTATACCTGCAGGTAACCCCGGTAGAGTTCTTCGGGAGTCATCCCTTTGGGCTGAAACACTACGCGGCTGGTAGTATAGTGCCGCTGGTCGGTATCCGTAATACGCCCGGCGGCCGAAAGGTCGGCATGCTGACGCGTGCCGGGATAGGGTGTCAGGATGTGCGAGGTGACGGTCTCAAGCCTGTTTCTTACTATCCAGTCGATCGTATGGCGGAAGGTGGCCGGTGTGTCGCCGTCAAGACCGAACACGAAACTTGCATTGATCATGATGCCGCGCTTGTGAATCTCTTCGCACAGCCGCTCATATTTCGCGATCGAGTTCTGCCGCTTCTCGGACAGATCTATGGATTCCTGACTGAGGCTTTCCAGACCTATGAACAGCGATGTGCACCCCGTATCTTTCATCAGGTCGAGCATCCCCGGAATATCGGCCACATTGGCGCTTACGGCAGCCTGCCATTTCAGCCGCATCGGGCGTATGGCTTCCAGGAACTCCCGGGTCCATTGCGGATTACCGATAAAATTATCATCGATAAACATGATATGCCGCCGGTTGAGCTGCCGTATCTCCCTGACTACATCCGCGATGGGACGGTTGACGTAGGACTGACGTATGTTGTCGCAACTGTTGTAGCAGAAGCTGCATTTGAACGGACATCCCCTGCTCGTGGATATGACGTTGACGTAGAGATACTTCGACGAATCTATCAGATCATATGCCGGCCCGGCGATCTGCGACGGCGACAAGCGGACGCACCGGTATTCCGCACGCAGGCATCCGCGCTTTACATCGTTGACTATGTCGGGCCATGTCCCCTCGGCAAATCCGATCGAGAGCGCGTCAAATTCTCCGGCGGCCGACGCGGGGCATGACGTGATCTGGATTCCTCCGGCCACTACCGGAATACCTTTCTCCCGATAACGCCTTGAGATCTCTATCGCACGGGGGAGTGTGTCGACCGTGACGGTGATCCCCACCAGATCGGCAGGAGCATCAAAGTCGATATCCTCCACATTCTCATTATAGAATGTGAAGTCATTGCCATCGCGCACCACTGAAGCCACTGTATAAAGACCCAAAGAGGGCGACATACGTGTCTTCAACGTCGTATCCATCGGACGCATCAGCATCCGGGGCTGTATTAGGGTTATCTTCATTCTTCATTGGGGGGACATCCCGTTAGCCGGATATGACCTTGATAACCATTCCCGGAGGGGGTGTCCTTTTTTATCATACCATTTTCCCCGTGAAAGTAAATCACATAACGCCATCCATTACAGATATCCCTGTACGTATTTTCCATCGGCTGTCTCGAAATGGCAGATTACATGGCTATTTTTGCCCCATGAATGGGATACCTGCCGCCTTAAGACCGCTTATCTGAGGAATGAGACTTATCTGAGGAATGAGCCATGTCGGAAGAATGAGGCTTTTCCTCAGAATGAGCGGGTCGGAAGAATGAGCAGTGTTGGAAAAATGAGCCATATTTGAAGAAAATGTATTATCTTTGCAGCATCCCGTCATTGCAGCCTATCTTTTAGGCGCTACCGATGGGATCTCCAAAGTCTTAAACCCACCCGAAAAACTGATTTACAAACATATGGATATCAAATCATTTACATCAAACCTACAGAAATATGCGGCGTATTACGACCCTAATGCGCTGTTTGAGAAGATCAAGAAGGTGGCCAAAAAAGCCGGTGTGAAAATAGTCTACGCCGTGCTCATACTATATTACGCTACTCTCGACAAGGATATTCCGGTCAAGGACCGCCTGCTGATTCTGGCGGCTTTGGGCTACTTCATTCTGCCGGTCGACCTCATTCCGGATGCTTTGCCCGGCGGTTTTGCCGATGATATGGCCGCATTGGTATTCGTGCTCAAACAGGTATGGGGCAATCTCACCCCCTCCACCATGCAGAAGGCCCGTGACAGAGTCCGTGAATGGTTCGGCAACGTCACCGACGAAGAGCTGCACATCCCCGGCCTCTGAGGCCGCCATACCCGGCTCCGCCCCCATACACATTCAGTGACTGAATGTGTATGGGGGCGGAGAAGTGTATATGTGAGGGAGGATGGCGGGGGTCAGCGGAGAATCAGGAGGCGGCGCCCGGAGGAGTCGACGCAGATAGTGCCGGGGTGCGGATCCACAAGGGGGCGACCGCTGAGGTCGTAGAAGCCGCCGGGGGCGGCTGAAGAGGCGGGGAGGGTGGCTATGCCGCCCGGGGCATCCCCCTCGGCGAAGGAGGCTATGATGCGAAGCGCGGGGGTAGCCCGGCCGGTGCGGCTGTCGAAGAG
>CAMWRH010000141.1 GCA_947176605.1 uncultured Porphyromonadaceae bacterium | reverse complement strand
CGGGGCGGGAGCGTAAAGATTACTTCTTCTCCTCCCCGTCGGCGGGCACGAGGCGCAGACGCAGCTCGTCGAGCTGTGCGTCGTCGATGGGCGAGGGCGACTCGTTCATCACGTCGCGTCCCGAGTTGTTTTTCGGGAAGGCGATTACGTCGCGGATAGTGTCGAGTCCGGCCAGGATCGATACGAAGCGGTCGAATCCGAGAGCCAGACCTCCGTGAGGGGGCGCTCCGTACTTGAAGGCATCCATCAGGAAGCCAAACTGTTCGTGGGCGCGTTCGGGAGTGAAGCCGAGCAGTTCGAACATCTCATCCTGCAGCGCCGCATCGTGGATACGGATAGAGCCGCCGCCGAGCTCGGTGCCGTTGACGATGATGTCGTAGGCCGTGGCGCGTACATTGCCCGTATCGGTGCGCAGCATCGGGATATCCTCCGGGTTGGGTGATGTGAAGGGGTGGTGCATTGCGTAATAGCGCTGAGTCTCCTCATCCCACTCGAAGAGGGGGAAGTCGACTACCCATAGGGGGGCGAATACGTTCTTGTCGCGCAGACCCAGACGGTTGCCCATCTCCAGGCGCAGTTCGCAGAGCTGCTTGCGGGTCTTCATGGTCTCGCCGGTGAGCACGAGGAGCAGGTCGCCGGGTTTTGCGTCGGCACGCTCGCCCCATTCCTTGAGCTGCTCTTCGGTATAGAACTTGCCGACGGAGCTTTTCACCGATCCGTCCTCTTCAAACTTAACCCATATCATACCCTTTGCGCCTACCTGCGGACGCTTCACGAAGTCGGTCAGCTGGTCGATCTGCTTGCGGGTGTAGGATGCGCAGCCGGGAGCGCAGATACCCACTACGATCTGAGCGTCGTCTGCCACACTGAATCCCTTGCCCTGTGCGAGGTCAGTGAGCTCGACAAACTGCATTCCGAACCGGATGTCGGGTTTGTCGGAGCCGTAGAGGCGCATTGCGTCGGCCCATGTCATGCGGGGGAACGGGTCGGCGAATTCGATATCCTTGGTGTATTTGAAGATATGCTTTACGAGTCCTTCGAACATTTCGATCACGTCTTCCTGCTCCACGAAGCTCATTTCGCAGTCGATCTGCGTGAACTCGGGCTGACGGTCGGCGCGGAGGTCCTCATCGCGGAAGCACTTCGCGATCTGGAAATAGCGGTCGTAGCCGCTCACCATCAGCAGCTGCTTGAAGAGCTGAGGCGACTGGGGGAGAGCATAGAACTCACCCGGGTTCATGCGCGAAGGCACTACGAAGTCGCGTGCTCCTTCCGGAGTGGACTTCACCAGAATCGGGGTTTCGATTTCCAGGAATCCCTTCGAGTCGAGATAGCGGCGGATTTCGAAGGCCATTTTGTGGCGCAGTTCGAGGTTTTTGCGCACGCAGGGGCGGCGCAGGTCGAGATAGCGGTATTTCATGCGGAGGTCGTCGCCGCCGTCGGTATTGTCCTCGATAGTGAATGGGGGTATTTCCGACTTATTGAGGATTTTCACGTCAGAAGCGATGATTTCGATGTCGCCGGTGGGGAGGGCGGGATTCTTGGAAGTGCGTTCCTCGACCTTACCCGAGATTTCCACCACATATTCGCGGCCGAGGGAATTGGCGATGCCGCATACTTCGGGGTTGACTTCCTGATTGAACACCACCTGAGTGATGCCGTAGCGGTCGCGGAGGTCAAGGAAAGTCATGCCTCCCATTTTTCGCACGCGCTGCACCCATCCGGCCAGTCTTACTGACCGGCCTGCGTCGGCGAGACGGAGTTCGCCGCAAGTTTTGTCTCTAAACATGTTTCAATAACGATATCTCTGCATCCGACACGGCGACGAGGGTTATAGGAGTCGGCGTAATCCGTGAGGAGGCCGAGGCCTCGACACCGGAGCCGGATGTAACAACTTGATTAATCAAAAAATGATGGCTTCCGCAAGTCTCACAGAGTGCTTAGGAAGCGCTTCATGTGTTTAAACATACAAAGTTAGCGAAAAATCCCAAACCCACCAAAGGAAATGGGAAATAGCGATGCGGATTTTTGAATGTAAAAGCCAAGCCCCATGACCCGGGGGGGAGTCATGGGGCTTTGTAAGGGGTGCGCACGAAGGGACTCGAACCCCCACGTCGTAAGACACCAGATCCTAAGTCTGGCGCGGCTACCAATTACGCCACGTGCGCAGGTCTATGTTTTGTCATCGGCCCCGGAGGGGATACGGATGGCGGGTCGCAGCGGGCTGCGCTATGCCGTCTGCGGGGCTTGTGAATGCAAAGTTAGGAAATTTTTTCGGTATTTCCAAATTTGCGGATTCGATAGGGCAGCCGGGGAAAGAGAGGGGGACCCTTCGATGAATCTCGGGCGCAGAACCATGAGACTCGCCTGTTAGCACGGCAGTGCCTGTGGGACTCTCCTGATTCATGCCTTGAAAGGGGGGATAGGGCCTTCCTTACTCGGCGTAGGAGAGGATTACGGGGGAATGGATTTCGACGCCGTATTGACTGGCAAAGCGCAGGATGGCCTTGGCCAACTGCGGTTTCAGTTCGTCGGGGCAATAGCGGAAATAGGCTTCCGCTGCACGTACGTGCGCGGCATCGGGCATAGGGTATTCGCGGCGCTCGGGGAGGCCGTAGAGGGAGTCGGGGAGTTCGCGGCGTTCAGCCGCATCAAGTACATCGCTCATAGTCGTGGATTTATTTTAGTCATTTTCCTCATCCGGGGATGGGGCGGGATGTGAAGTTGATTTCTCAGTAGAGCTTCCGCGGGTGGCGGAAGCTCATTGTGTAAAAATATAAAGCTACTTAATGAAAAAGAAGGTATCCTTACATTTTAAACTATAACATCCGGTGTGCCCCCGGGGTTCATCTTTTTGGGGGGAAATATCAGAGGGAGGAGCTGCACTCCCTTCGCTAAAGCTCGGGCGCAGGACCTACCACAGGGCTGAAGACCCTGTGGCGTATCAAAAAGGCTGACGCCGGAGGGCCTCGCCATGGGTGGGGAGG
>CAMWRH010000140.1 GCA_947176605.1 uncultured Porphyromonadaceae bacterium | reverse complement strand
AAATGCCCCAAGCCCGTCTCCCCATACCCCCTCGGGCGCCCATGACCACCCCACCGAGCCTCCCATGTAGACGCCCCGTGTAGACGCTCCGCGCCCCATCGGCCTCATTTTGAGCCTTTGCTGAAGTTGGTAAGTGGTAATTCGGGTGGAGATTTGGTATGTTGCTCATGTGGATTTATCCTTTCGGATAGGGTAGGATTGATGGATTTATGTTATCTTTGCGAAATGTATAGGGATAGTGGAGATTTACCGCTCCCGATGCGGCTTGACTGACCCGAAGGATGCACTGCATAAGGATGGATATCCTGTGAATGCATAGCCGGTCGGGTGGATATCCTGCGAAAGCACTGTCTGACGGCTGACTATCGATAGGATTGCCCGTTTTGCCGCGAGCCGCGAAAGTAATAATACGCGAAAGTAATAATATATGTGTGAAACTCAGATATGAGTGGATTCCAATAAATACGTAATACTCAGATATGGGTAGATTCCGACTGATCCGACAACTTGACTCGATGCACTGCGGAGTGGCTTCGCTGGCCATGGTGTGCCGTCACCATGGACTGAAATGCAGCACACAGTGGCTCGAAAAACGCTGTTTCCCCACACGCGAGGGTGTCTCGCTGATGGCACTGACCGATGCCGCAAAAGAGGTGGGCTTCGAGACCGTGGCCGCACGCGTCTCGCTCGACAACATGCCCAAAGCCCCGCTCCCCTGCATACTCCACTGGAACCAGAACCACTTCGTGGTGCTCTACCGCGTGAGCCGCAACGGCAAACGCTTCCATATAGCCGACCCCGGCAAAGGGAAATACACCTGCACCCGACAGGAAATGCTGCGCCACTGGGCCACGACCCGCAGCAACGGCGAAGACAAAGGGATAGCAATGTTCTTCGAGCCGACCGAGGCATTCGGCAAAATCAGCGACGAGCACAAAGAGCGCCCCCTCTCACTCCGCTTCCTCTGGAAATACGTAGAGCGCTACCGCTCCCACTTCTTCCATATATTCTTAGGATTGCTCTTAGGGTGTGTGCTGCAGCTGGTGCTCCCATTCCTGACACAGGCCATAGTCGACATCGGGATACGCCACAACGACATCAGCTTCATATGGCTCGTGCTGCTCGGCGAACTCCTCATCGTCGTAGGGCGCACCCTGACCGACTTCATACGCCGCTGGCTGCTGCTCCACATATCGATGCGCATCAACGTATCGCTCGTGAGCGACTTCTTCGTAAAGCTCCTGCGGCTCCCCATGTCATTCTTCGACACGCGCCTCATGGGCGACCTGCTGCAGCGCATCTCCGACCACGGACGCGTGCAGTCATTCCTCACCCAACAGTTGCTCGGGATGATATTCACCTGCCTGAGTTTCCTGATATTCGGAGTCGTGCTGCTCGTATACAACCGCCTGATATTCCTCATCTTCATGGCCGGAAGCGTGGTCTACGCCTTCTGGATAGCCGCCTTCCTGCGGCGGCGCAAGGTGCTCGACTACGCCCTCTTCGAGGTGCAGTCGAAAAACCAGAACCGCACCTACCGCTTCGTCACCACCATGCAGGAGATAAAACTGCAGAACTGCAAAGAGCGCCGCCGCTCCGAATGGGAAGACACACAGGCCGAGCTCTTCGAAGTGCAGATGCGCTCCATGAAACTGCAGCAGACCCAGGAGGCCGGATCGATATTCATCAACGAAGTAAAGAACATCATCATCACCGTGCTCGCAGCCACAGCCGTGATACGCGGCGACATGACACTGGGCGCCATGCTGGCCGTGCAGTATATCATCGGTCAGCTCAACTCGCCCGTAGAGCAGTTCATGGCCTTCATCTACTCCATGCAGGACGTAAAGATCTCGCTCGAACGCATCAACGAAATCCACTCCGGCCGCGACGAAGAGGATGAATGCGGCGACCTCCGCACCCTCCCTCCCGAAGCAGGCATCACACTGAGCGGCGTGGGATTCAAATACGATCCCCATGCCCGCACCCGCACCCTCCACGACATCGACATGGAGATACCCCACGGCAAGGTCACCGCCATCGTCGGAGCCTCCGGCAGCGGCAAGACCACACTCGTAAAACTCCTGCTCGGCTACTATCCGCCGCTTGAAGGGGAGATACGCCTCGGCGGCACGCCGCTCGGGGAGTATGATGTGGAATGGTGGCGCAGCCGCTGCGGCGCAGTGATGCAGGAAGGGGTGATATTCTCCGACACCATAGCCCGCAACATCGCCGTAGGCGACGGCGAGATCGACCGCGACCGCCTTGCCTACGCCGCCCGCATGGCCAACATCCACGACTACGTCATGCAGCTTCCGCTCAAATACAATACCCAGGTAGGGCCCGACGGCAACGGACTCAGCCTCGGCCAGAAACAGCGCCTCCTCATAGCCCGCGCCATCTACCGCAACCCCTCCTTCATACTGCTCGACGAGGCCACCAACTCACTCGATGCCGCCAACGAACGCGCCATCGTAGAGAACCTTGCCGAATTCTACCGTGGCCGCACGGTAGTGGTAGTGGCCCACCGCCTCTCGACAGTGCGCGATGCCGACCAGATAATCGTGATGGAGCAGGGCACAATCGTAGAGCGCGGCACCCACACCGACCTCATCGCAGCCCGAGGCGCATATTACAACCTTGTGAAAAACCAGCTTGAACTTGGCAACTGACCTATGACCGACAATCCTACACATCCCGTTTCGCATAACGCCCCGCAGGGAGCCCCGGCTGCCTGCGGAAATGCTCCGGCCACCGGCACACCCGCCCCCACCGACGCGCCTGCGTCCATCCCCGGGCACGGGGAAGAGATCGAACTGCGCAGCGAGAAGGCTCCCCGCAGCATCGGCGCCATACCGCGCAACCTCACTGTCTGGAGTCTCGCCGTGACACTCCTCTTCTTCGCAGCCATAATACTGGCCGTCAGCCTCATACCCTATCCCTACTCTCACGGCGAAAGTATCCTGCAGCATCTGCTCGGACAGTGACCGGAGCATACCG
>CAMWRH010000139.1 GCA_947176605.1 uncultured Porphyromonadaceae bacterium | reverse complement strand
CCGTGCCACTCCGTGTCCTCTGTGCCTCTGTGTCTAACCGTGACACTGACCATGCACCCGGAAACCCGGCATGTATCCTACCTCGATACACGATAGACACAAAGCCTCAGAGTACTCAAAAAATCAAACTAGCGCAATCTGACTTAAATCCTTGGCCAAAGAGTGCAGACCTTCCTGGATTTTTGCCGTCGTCTTCGGCGACGGATTGCGGTAACCCGTAGCATATTGAGAAAGTTGCGCGGCCGAAACTCCCGTAAGTTTCGCAAGCCCTTTGAACGACAGCAAACCTCCATAATATGCCAGAAATGAAGCCACATCATATACAAAAGAGAACTCCGCCTCAACGAAAGGGATATTATCATCAGCGTAGCTTTGCTTCATCTCCTCATAAACCCGGGTCCATTCGGCAATTGCTTCTTCCACGGTATTGCCTTCACCCACAAGCCCATAATTAATAGGTGCTTTATCGTCAACAAAGATAGAATACGTTCCATCTTTTTCGCGAGCTATATATGCTTTTACCTGTTTCATAATCTTTGCATGTCTTAAAGATTTACGCCGGAAGCGCGTTTAATGTTCTTAAGAGTACCAATTTTTACTTCCTCCGACTGGTGATTGCTTGTTGCAAATTTTTGTCCTGTAATAGGACTGAACCATTCAGGATGGCCGCTTATTTGCTTTCCAGTCGGGTAACAACCGGCTTTCTTTAGTTTTTTATGCAGTTCATTGTATTTCATTACTCAGTTTGATTCCCAATACAAAGATAATGCTATTTTTCAGAATAGCAAAATCTCATACCCAATAAACAGGATTTTACTGTCAGTGGCCCGGCCCGGATCCCCAAGCGAATGAGCGCAGGCATCCGGAAAAACCAACCCCCGCGCCCCTCGCGCCTCCCGCGTCCCTTCCCCCGTGCATCCGAAAGTACCATCCTCCGAGCATGTAATGTGACACTGAAACCCGAAGTGTATCATCCCTCGATACACAGTAGACACAGAGACACAGAGTACTCAAAGGTGCACAGAGTTTTCCCCTCCGTGCCACTCCGTGTCCTCAGTGACTCTGTGTCTAATCGGGCATCAAAGCCGTGCCAGACGGCGACGCCGAAAAAAAGCGTCCTTCGCGCCCCTTCGCGCCCTTCGCGTCCCTCCCCCGGGCAGCCGGAAGTAACCTCCCCCCGTGCATCCGAAAGTAACCCGCGCCCACGAGCATCCGGAAAGAAGCAACTTTTCCCGCCAGACGTCTTTACTTTTCAAGGGATACTGGTATCTGTAAGCAGAAAGTAACCAAAACATATCCAGTATGAAAGAATTAAAAGACTCCGACCGGCGACTTATCGACAGAAAGGTGGTGGACATCATTCTGATGATACTATGCTGGCTCACAATCTCACCACTCCTCCTTGTCATCAACCGCAACGAGCGGTATATGAAGAATTGGGTCATGTGGCTCCTGATTATCTTTTCAACCTTCTCCTTTCATGTGCTGAGCTTAGTTCTGCTCCCGTTGCTCGGTATCCCCATCGCTATGGATTTTATGAATAATCCGCAGGATTTCATCAATCTGAATGAATTCGAGGCTCGCACCATGACCCAGTATGCCGACAACGACCTGGTAATCCTGACCGAGGTGATGACTCTCCCCATCTATGCCGTGTGCGTGGTGATACTGCTCATAGTCATGCCCTTTACCGGTTGGAACTATCATGAGGCATCGGTATATATCTGCGAGTATTTCGAACCGCTGGCATGCACGTTTGTCGCACTGGCGATTGCCGTAATCATACTCTGCAAGTTGGCGAAGATGGACAAATACGGCCGGATGCTGTCGCTGCTCCCCCTTGCGGCCGAGCTTTACATGGCATGGATGAACGTGCAGATTTATTTCGAACGCAAGGCCGCCTACGCCGGAATGAGCATTGACCAAATTTTCTACCAGGTCGTAGAGTATCTCAGAGCGATGGCCGAACGTACCCATACCCACTACGTACTGACCAACATGTATGTCTACATTCTCCCGATGGCGCTGATCCTCCTCATCGGACTGGCAGCAAGAATCATCTACCGCTACAGAAGAATCGGCGCAGCCGCCGGATCCAAGAATAAAGCGCCCCAAAGCATCTGCGCATAGCGGCTTCCGCCGCAAGGCAATAAAGCGCCAACATCTACCCTCAGCGCCACAGTAAGCCCCGCAAGAAATGCAGCCTTACTGTGGCGCTGATATTCATGCCGGAACCCCGCACCCCCTCCCCCGCGCATCCGGAAGTGCGGCAATAGCCGTCTCAAACGACACCACCTGTCTCTCGCCCGATCACCCCGACAAATTCGGTCTCCCCACGCGATGTCAGATTTAAGATGCAGTAATACCTGCTAATCAAGGGATAAGTGGTATGGGGATCAGAATAGTTCGGAATGTGTACCGAAGCGTACCAGCTTGATTATCCCGGCCTCCTTATCCCACCAAATCAATAGAGTGTCACTTTCCACGTGACACTCCATATATCCTTTATAATTGCCAGTCAAAATATGAGGTCTGTTTTCTTCAGGGACTGGCAATCCTTCGGCCAGCAGGTTAAGTATGTTTTCCAATTTGTCAATGACCGCAGCCTTATGCTTATAGCGTTTGAGGTCTTTCTTAAACTGAGATGTTAGTTTAAGTTCATTCATAGCGAATCAACAAAGTTGCGGAAACTTTTCATATCCAGAGTCTCGAGATTATCCGAGGTCTCCGCTTCCTTCATTGCTGTCAGTGTAGTCTTATTGGGGTGGCCTGCAACAAATGCCATAAGCACACTCTCCACGAGATTGTTCAGGCTTCTGTTATGACGTCGGGCTTCTTCCTGCAATTTTGCAAGAAGAGCCTCACTCAGGCGGAAAGAGGTCTGTTTACGGACAACTGATGCTGTATTCATAACTTTCGATTTTAGTTGTGGTACAAAAGTAATATATTTGTATAACACTGCAAAACGAAAATTGTTAAAACTATATTCTCCCCCATCCACAAGGCCATATCAGAATAGCCTGAAAGATTGAACTCAAAGCCGTGCCGGACGGCGAAGCCGAAAAAAAGCGCCCCCCGCCCCTTCGCGCCCAAGTCACCTCAAAAACCATCCCGCGCCCTTCGCGCCCTTCGCGTCCCCTCCCC
>CAMWRH010000138.1 GCA_947176605.1 uncultured Porphyromonadaceae bacterium | reverse complement strand
CCGTATCCCTGTTGCGGCTGACCGTATCCCTGCTGAGGCTGGCCATAACCCTGCTGAGGCTGACCGTATCCGGGCTGAGGTTGACCATATCCCGGCATGGGAGGCTGTTGGCCGTATCCGGGCTGGGGCTGCTTGCTGCAGTCGTATTGCAGGTATTGGAGCAGTCCGGGCACAGCACGTATGGGCACCCATTGCTCGGTGCCCTCGCGGCATACGAGTGAATCGGCGTTGAGTCCATATTGGCGGAACTCCGTGGGCAGTATCGGCCCCTGGGTCGTATTCTCGGGAGAGAGATAGTAATATCTGTCCATAATGCTTAGGTTTTTGACGACTCCCATGCTGATTCCACACCCTGCCGGCTATGGCTCTGTACAACTCTGTTTCTCAGACCGCGCCGACTTAAGGCTGGATTTTGACTGGCAGTCAATAATAATTACAAATATAACTCTTCTATCTGACATTTGCCACATCCGGCAAATATTTTTCAACCGATTGCGCAAAAAGGCACTCTTTCGTTCTCCATGCCATACCGTCTTACCATTCGATGGGTGTCTTGCCGTGCGCAATGAGGTAACTGTTGGCCTGCGTGAAGTGATGATTGCCGAAGAATCCCCGGTGAGCCGACAGCGGGCTGGGATGAGGCGATGTCAGCACCAGATGACGCGACTCATCTATCATGCCGCGCTTCCTTATGGCATCCGCTCCCCACAGGATAAACACCACCCCCTGGCGGCGCTCCGCAATTGCACGCACTGCCGCGTCGGTCAGCCGCTCCCACCCTATCCCGGAGTGCGATTTAGGGCGCCCCTCACATACGGTGAGCGCTGTGTTAAGGAGCAGCACTCCCTGCTCGGCCCAGCGGGTGAGGTCACCGTTGTCGGGCACGGGCGCTCCGGTATCGGATGCCACCTCGGCCAGTATGTTGCGAAGCGACGGCGGAAATGGGACCCCGGGATTGACGGAGAATGCCAGTCCGTTGGCCTGTCCCGGACCATGATAGGGATCCTGCCCTATTATCACTACTTTCGTATCCTCAAACGGAGAAGCCTCAAATGCCGCGAATATGCGCGATGCCGGAGGATATACGCGCCCCGCGGCATAATCACGGCGCACCACATCGGTAAGCTGATCGAAATACGCCTGGCTGAACTCATCCTTAAGAGCCTCTTTCCACCCGGGCTCCATCCTGACTTTATTGAAATCCATTTTAGAAATCTGTTATTGTTATGATCCCCGACAGGTCATCCTGTCCGTAAGCCATCCTTCCGGCAAGTCGGCATCTCCCCGGCTCCTCTCCCTACCGGTCAGAGTATCGGGGCAAACAGCCGCACGAAACTTTCAAGCATCCGTTGCGGCAGCGGACGCGACTTCCATTCGGAATATTTCAGTTTGCGGCATTGCTCCAGATCGGCGAAGAATATATCACGCAAGCGGCTGTTGACCTTATGGTCGTAGATCAGCAGGTTGCTCTCGAAATTATTCTCAAAGCTGCGGAAGTCGAAGTTCGTACTCCCTGCCGTGGCGAAGGTGTCGTCGATTGTCATGGCCTTGGCATGAAGCATCCCCGGATTGTACAGGTATACCTTTATCCCGGCCTTCAGACATCTGGTGACATAGCTGAAGCTTGCCAGCAGCAACAGGCGTGAATCCGACTTCGACGGTATCATTACCCTCACATCCACCTTCGACAGGGCGGCCGCCTCGAGGGCGTTCAGCAACGCATCGGTAGGGAGGAAGTAAGGGGTCTGTATGTAGATTGACTTTCGGGCAGACGAGATGGCTTTCAGGAAACAGAGGCTCAGATTGTTCCACGCCTCGACCGGACCGGAGCCCACGAGCTGCATCGCGCTGTCGTTGCGAAGGGTATGAGGCTCGGTGCGGAGCGGAAGAAGGCTGTCGGGCTTCTTGAGGAAGTACCAGTCGACGGCAAAACTGTATACGAGCGACTGGATTATATCGCCGCGCACACGGAAGTGTGTGTCGCGCCATGCAGATCCATCGGGCATACCTACGACGTAGCGGTTGGCTATGTTCATTCCCCCGATATACCCTATCCGATTGTCGATGATCACTATCTTGCGGTGATTGCGCCAGTTGATGCGGTTGGCCAGCTGAGGGAATGTCACCCGGAAGAACGGATGTGTATCCACTCCGGCCTCCTTCATGCGCCTGAAGAATCGGCTTGAAGCCGAGAAGCTGCCTACATGATCGTAGATTACTTTTACCAGCACCCCCTCGCGGGCCTTCTGCATAAGGATGTCGGCTATGGCCTGCCCCGTCTCATCGTCATGAAAGATATAGTATTGCAGATAGATGGTATGCCGGGCCGCCCGGAGATCGCTTATTAGGGATTCAAACTTCTCGCGCCCCTCGGTAAAGATCTGGATCTCGTTGTTGACGGTCAGTGGAGAATGTGTGAGCGAATGCGCGAGCTTTACGAGCTGTCGCTCCCCGTCGGAGAGATGCAGTTTCTCCATTGATACGGAGCGGTTGCTGAAATGATGCATGAGTTTGCGCTTGTTGTGGCGCGTGATCATGTGGTGGCCGCGCAGGCTGCGGCCGAAAAAGAGATAGAACACCAGTCCGACCACCGGCAGTGCCAGCAGCGCGATAATCCAGGCAAGCGAACGGATAGGATTGCGGTTCTCCGACAGAATCACTACCACACAGCTCACCACCAGAGCGAAATAGAGCAACATCAGCCCCATCGCTACCCAATTGGTTATGACAATCGAAAGATGTATCATAGTCTGCAAGTATGGTGTCGGGTTATGAGTATACCCGGGACCGCCCACGGCCCCGCTTCATAAAGGGGGAAAGTAACCCTTTCATATTTATAACGCCTTTTCACCGCCATGAGATATTACTTCATCCACTTTTCTCCAAAAAACTTACTCACCCGCCGTTTCCCTCCACTCGCCCCGTCTTATCATGATAAGCCGCCACGCTTCCGAAAGGCTTGCACGAGCCTTGGCCGCCTCATAAGACCGCAGGATACGGGACACCGGGAGCAATGACATGGGGATTGGTCTCTCCGGAATACATGACATTGGGTACCGAGATAAAGACAAAAAAATATGAGACAATTTCACAATTATCTCATACTCCTTGGCTTAACTAAATAAATTCTTACATGCTAGGTTCATAGGCTTTTTACCTACCACAAAGGTACAAACTTTTTTTGAATCTACCATGCGTAAGAAGTTATTTTTTAGGCTAATACCCTCTTTTGACCATCTTTATCCCTTCTTTACCAATTATTTCACCCCAAAATCCG
>CAMWRH010000137.1 GCA_947176605.1 uncultured Porphyromonadaceae bacterium | reverse complement strand
GTCCGACTTATACCCCAAAATTCGATGTTTTCAAATTTTTGTCATGTACTTAAATAGCTTCCTTTAAATCAATCTCAATAGCATTCCATTTGCAGTTGAATGCTTTGGATTGCATATTGTTATCCATACCTTCAATACTTAAGGTTATTAGACTGTGATTAACAAGTATGTGTAATGAGTGGCATATGCGATTCAAGATACATTACTTGTGTTCATTAGCAAAATTAGCACATTTTAGCATAGGATGACTAAATATGAATTAATATTTGTTGTGTTGATTCGTATGCCTTTGGCTTGGCCCATGCCGCTTTCAATAAAGATCGGTTCTGGCTTGCATATAAGATACTATTTAGAGCGCGTTCCTTAAAATTTCGAGGTCGTAGTGCCCTCCTTTTTCAGTGCCCTCGTCATCCGCAGATGACCCCTTAGGTGAAGCGGCTGGGATTCGAACCCAGGACCGACAGCTTAGAAGGCTGTTGCTCTATCCAGCTGAGCTACTGCTCCTTACCTCGCAATATACGGTGTGGCTTTGCGTGTGCCTGACACCGTATCTGCGTTTTATCGCGCAAACTTAGCGATTTTTTTATTCCCACAAATTTATCCGCATGTTTTACATCCGGAATCTGCGCTCTGAGGAATTGATGATTGATGGATTTTCCGTCAGTCGATTAGTACGGATGACTTTTGGCTGGAAACATTATCCAGTTCATTCTGGATATCAACCCTCTTTCCGTAGCGGAAAATGTAAGATACGGAAAGCGAGATCCCTCGATGTGGCTGTGAAGACCAGGTAGTCTTTATTTGCGACATTACGGGATTGATGATTTCGGTGGTGTATCCGCGCCATGAATTATTGCAGAAATTATATACAGATGCGCTTATTCTCAGATTGCGCCAATTATATGTGGCTCTTATGGAATAATAAGGACGGGTCTTCTCTGTAGAACCCGGGTATACGACAGTTGCCGGGAATTGGTAGCCTCCGTCAAATTTGAAACTGCCAAGATAATATGATATTCCGATTTGCGCCGGCAGGCTCCATGCCGAGATACTTTCCAGTCCGTAACTGTTGTAATATTCCGCTTCAAGTCGGCCATTGGCAACAAGGGCACCGTTAAGAAGTCTCAAATCGGCACTTATGCCTGCTCCGATGAAATAATGATGCCCCAGATTATCATAAGATCGAATCATCAAAGGTTCGTTGTCGGATGTAATGGTGGGGGTATATATTGCGGTAATCGGTTTATGCCGATAATGAGCCTTTATAAAAGCAGAGGTATTGGCGGCTTTTCCTGACAGCCAATTATGAGAAAGATTCAAATTAAATACGGGCGTATGTTTTAATTCGGGATTTCCACATACGGCATCGAGCACACCAAGTCTTATCAGGGCTGGATTCGTCTGCGCCAGATCAAAGCTCCAGTCGTCATATTGTGATTGCAGGATAAACATATGATTCTGCGACAGCTGATACGAAACGTTCAACGAGGCAGAGGGGAGGAATTGACGGTTGCGGAATGAGTCATTGGAAATATCGAAATAGTTGGCACACACGCCATAAGACAGCGAAATCCTGTTGATCCGCAGGTTATTGCCGGCAGCAATGGTGGCGCAGACCGACTTCTGTCGGGTGCTATTGAAGATACTCCCCGTATAATCCATTCTGTCATCATCATATGAAGCTATCCCCTTAATGATAATGTTGCCGATGCTTATTCTGCGGATCAGATTTGCCGCAAGCAGGGCCGACCATCGTTCTTCGGTAATATCGTAGGTATAATCGGATATATCCGAAGCGAAGGCACGGCTGATGTCGCCTGACTGATAATTCACTCCGGGAGTCAGGTATAAAAGCCAATCCTTATTAAGCATAAGCTGATACATTCCATCCCATACTAATGATGTTGATTTCCGGCGTATGGAAGTCGATGTAGTCTGGTCTGGAAATATCTTTGGAGAATATGAGATGTGATCGGAAGTGGTATTATATGGCGACGGCGATCCCGAGAGACTTAACGTATTTGCAATCAAGCATGAATTAGTACGATACATGGCTTTTGCAGATGCAAAGTAGGATCTCGAGGTGTTGATTTCCGGCTCTCCGCCGTAAGATGCTGTAATGTGAGTACCGGAGAAGTCATAAAAATCGGTAGCTTCCATTATGCCGCTAAGGTTTCTTGAATATGTGTATCCTCCGGCGATGTCGTAGGTAATGGCCTTATATGTGGTTTTATCGTAAAGCATATAACTCCCCTTATCATATTCAAAATTCTGAGATATGTCGGCTCTGGCATAACCGCCGTATTCATAATGGAACATTACGAAATTTACTACATTTTTAGCTCCCATGAATCTTGGATCAGCCGGAGAAGACAGTACTTCCACACATTTTACGTCATCCGGATTCAGGTTGGCGCATTCCTGAGGAGATGCAGGGATGAAATCGACAAACATTGCAATTGCTTCGCCTGCGGACGTTGTGACATTTCCGTTACTTCTGTCGACATAAACCGTTGGAATTGCCATATTCAGCAGCAGCGATTGTGCTGACCAAGAGAATTGTCTCGACTTCCTGTCGGGTCGATATGCTATCCCATCATTAATTATGTAAGCTGACTTCCCGGTCACTACAAGTTCGTCCAGTTCTTTTGCGGATTTCGTAGAGTCAATATTCTCTGTCTTGTTGGAGCCAGCGATGCTATCCCGTTGGGAGGGCCGGTCGTGTGACTGAACATCAGCAAAAGCGCAAGGATAGCTGTTTATGAGCATAACTATCGTAATAATACGGAATATAATGCCGTGGGATGGGGAGTTTGTCATATATGAATAATTATAATGGCGAATCTAATCTAAAAGTTTGGACGGTGCAACTATTTTTAAAAGAAAATACTAAAAAAAGTTAAATTAGAACGCTTCTCTATTTAGGTCATACGGTGGCTTATTTTAGTGACATTAGCTTTAGGCTTTAGGTTAGGCTTTAATAGTAGCCCCTAACCGCGGAGCGGTTGCATGGCCTGTTAAGCGTACCGGCGGCGAGGCGTAGCCGAAGCAGCCTGTGCGCGGATAAAGACCACACTCTCTTTTCTTTGTCGCGGAGCGACAACACTATCCGTCGAGGCGTGGACTGTAAATGTATACCTTCCCCTCTGTCGCGAAGCGACAGAGGGGAAGGGGGTAGAGAGGGGATATGCCGTCCTCGCACAGACAGCTGGGCGTAGCCCAAGCTGTCTGTACGAGGTTAACAGGCCATGAAACCGCTCCGCGGTTATCGCTCCTCC
>CAMWRH010000136.1 GCA_947176605.1 uncultured Porphyromonadaceae bacterium | reverse complement strand
GGGCAGATTGGGGGATGCGTAAAAAGGGCCTCGCACGCGGATTGTGCGGGGCCCTTTCTGTATTTGGCGGACCGGGCTGCCGGGGTGGCAGGGGTCGCGGATCGGTGTTATTTCGGATCGGGTTGAGACCGGTTTAGAGGATTACCTTCTTGCCGGCGATGATGTAGAAGCCGTGGGGAAGTTCTACCTCGTTGCGCCCTACGTGGAGCTGCAGCATCTGAGCGCGGCCATCGGCGCTTGCCACCATTACGGTGCAGACTTCAGGAGTCTCGATGTATGCCTTGCCTGCGGCAGCCCAAACCTTGAGGCCGGACTCGTCGGCGATTGTCACAACGCTTGTAGCTACCTGCTGGCCGGTGTAGCCGGTGGAAGTATAGATACCGTTGTTGACGAACTCGAGGTCGGAGGTCTGCGCGCCGCCGTTGTTGAAGATGATCATCATCTTCGGGTTGGAGGCAGTGACAGTGCAGGAGAACTTATAGTAGCCAGTAGCCGGGTCCATGCTGATGGACTGGCCGGGCCAAGCACCGGCATATGTAGTGTTGCCGTTGTTGGCATCCCAGACATAGGCCATTACGGGGTTCCAGTTGACTGTATTGTTGAAGTATGCGGTGTAAACGCCGTCTTCGTCGCCGCCTACCGGGGGTGTCGGGGGCACGGGGTCAACGATTTCGCCAGCGCCTTCGATAGTCTTCACATAGCCGTTGGCGTTATAGTAGCCGCCGTTGACAAACTTGAAGCCGTCCTTGGTCACCTGGTCGGCACCTGCCTTACTGAAGATTACGAGCGAACCGTCGGCAATCTTGAGGTCGCCGGTGTATGTCCACTTGTAGACGTTGTTGCCGAGGTAGGTCATGTTCTGGCCGGGCCAGTTGCCACCGGTGTAGTTGACGCCACCGGCGCTCCATACCCATGCGGTAACGGGGTTCCAGGAGTCATGCTCGAAGAAGATGGCCTGCTCGCCTTCAGCCATAGCGGGCTCGATGGGAGTCTCGGGCTCTTCACGGTCGCCGCCTACGATGACGCCGCCGCCGCTGCCGCCGGGCTTAACGGTCCAGGTCTCTTCGGGCATAGTCTCATCCGGCCATTCAGCCCAGGGCTGGTCGACCGAAGCGGTGCCGTAGAGGTACTTGCCGTCCTCACCTACCTTGCCGGGAGCCTTGGTCTTGTCGGTGTCGAGCACATAGACGCGGAGGTTACCCTTGCCGGAGAGGGATACTTTCAGAGTGCCGTCGGTCACATTCTGCACGTCGCCGGTGATGGCGTCGGTGTAGCGGCCGTTGAGGATACCGGTGAAAGTAGCGTTGCCGCTCATGGCCACCAGAACGTAAGAGTCGGTGTTGGCATCGGTATAGCGGCGCTTGAAGGCGAAAGTGCCGGAGCAGCCCTCATTGCTGTACTGACCCTTACGGAGAGCAGGCACAGCGGCGCGGATCTTATTGAGGCGCTGGATGTGGCGTGCCAGGGGGTATTCGAGGGTAGACTTGAGGTTGCCGGTAGCTCCGGTGTACTCGGCGAAGTCGGTGACATTCACGTCGCCTTCGATATAACCGCCGAAGTATGCGCGGCCTGTATCCTTAAGAGCGAGCACCGCACCCTTATCGATATCCTTACCCTTCTGGAACTCTACCTCAGAGCCGTAGTAGAGACAGGGGATGCCACGGAAAGTGAACATCAGCGAGAGGTTCTCGGCCCATGTCTCCTGGTCGCCCATGAAGCGGTAGTTGCTGTCGGGGGCATAGTCGTGGGAGTCGACGTATACCACATTATATGTAGCGTCGTTGTAGAGGTTGTCAGATCCTCTTACTCCGTAGGCGCCGGAAGCCGAGTTGAAGTTCCAGTGCATTGCGAAGTCGATTACGCTGAGGCCGGAGAAGTCGGTGTAGTCGGGTGTATGGTAATTGTTGCCGTCGAGCAGGGCATTGTTGCTCTTACGCAGGATTGCGTCGGAGTGGCCGGCGTCGTCTACGGCTGACTGGTGCACGGATTCCCAGTTGACGTGACCGCTCACGGTCTCATAATCGTGCGAACCCTCGGTAGCCGTGGGGATAGCCACAACGGAGTCCCATGATTTGGGGTCCATATCCCAGGCGTAGTCCTTGTTTTCCTTCCATGTGTAGTAGCAGGGAGAAGCGTAATAGTGCTCGCCACGGTAGATCACCTCCATCGAGCGAGCGCAGACCTCACCGTACATGAAGAAGGGAGTGTCGCCACGCTTTGCCTTAGCCTCGGGAGAGTTTGCGGCCTCGAGGAACTGGGGGAGGAAGTTCTTGTTGAATGCCAGACGCGGAATGTGACCGGCCGTATCGATACGGAATCCGTCGATACCCATCTTGATGAAGCGGGAGTAGCAGTCGACGATATAGTTGCTGACGGCGGGGTTCTCGGTGTTGAGGTCGACGCAGTCGCCGGCAATCTGACCCCACCAGCGGGAGTCGTCGTCCCAGTCGAACCAAGCCTTATGGTGCCAGTAGTTGTGAACATCATGATTGACATAGTCGGTGTTCTTCATCATGTTCAGACGAGTGGCATACTGGTTGGCGGGGAGCATCGAAGAGTAATTCGAGGGGAGCATACCGCCTTCCTCCTCGGGCACTACGAGCATCGAGGCGTTGATGTCGCCGAGATCCTGCGAGTAGTCCTTGCGGAACATGCGGCAGAGGTTTTCCTCGCCGAAGTTGCCGGTGTGCTGTATCACGATGTCGAGGATAAGCTTCATGCCGCGCTTGTGCACCTCATCGATGAGTTCCTGGAAAGCCACGTCGGCATCGGCAGCCGTGGCGTCCTTTGCCACATAGCGGTGGTCGACCTTCGAGAAGTCGAGAGCGTGATAGCCGTGGTAGTCGAGGCCCGAGCCGTTCTCAACGATAGGAGTGATCCACACGGCAGTGAAGCCGAGGGCCTTGATGTAGTCGAGTTTGTCGATAAGACCGCGGAAGTCGCCACGCCACTCGGGGTCGTTGATGTTCTTCTCACCGTCCCAGCAGTAGGTGTTGTTGTTGGGATCACCATCATAGAAACGCGTGGTCATCGCGAAATAGATGGTCTCGTCTCGGAAGTCGGTACGGTCGCCCACGAAAGTGGCTGCATTGGCGCTGATGCCTACAGCAGCGAGGAGCGTCCCGGCCATTAAACCTTTAAGCCGATTCATGAAATGTTGAGTTTAGTATTAGTATGTAAGAATTATTAAATTCAATGCATGTTGACACTCATCCACCTATAATCCACAATCTCTTACCAATATTATCTCATAAAATATGGTTGATGATAGGAATCATTGAGATGAAGCCGAGTTTTTCCGCTACAAAATTAATAAAAAACTGTATACGAAAGTCAATATATGCTGTATAACATATTTTTTCGCTTTGATTCGGTGCCGAGAGTGTCAGAGGCCGGGGGTAATGTCACTAAAATAAGGCGTACAGGCAGCTCGGTGTAGCGATAACCGCGGAGCGGTTTCATGGCCTGTTAACCGCGTACATACAACTGGGCGTAGCC
>CAMWRH010000135.1 GCA_947176605.1 uncultured Porphyromonadaceae bacterium | reverse complement strand
GGGGGGCTGGGCTATGGTTTTTATTTACAGGATTGGGGTTTGGGGGGATTCGGGGCTTAGTGCTTGCGGGCGGGTTTGCGTGCGGCCGAAGTGCGGTAAGCGCAGCTTACGCGCCCCTGGGAGATGTTGTTGAGTTTGGCACGTATCATCTGCTTGCGGATGGGCGAAATATGGTCGGTGAAGACTTCGCCGAGCAGATGGTCGTATTCATGCTGGATGATGCGCGAGGCGAATCCGAAGAATTCCTGTTCGTGGGACTCGAAATTCTCGTCGAGCCATTTGAGGCGTATGTGTTCGTGGCGGCGCACGTTTTCATTTACCCCCGGGAGAGAGAGGCACCCTTCGGCGCGGCTGACCGGGGCGGCGTCCTCGATCACCTCAAGTTCGGGGTTGATAAGCACGAGCTTAAGGTCGGCGCATTCCGGGAAACTGTCGGCCACGGGGCGGCCATCGATCACGACCAGTGCTATGGATCGTCCTATCTGAGGAGCTGCCAGGCCGACGCCGTCGGAGTTATACATCGTCTCCCACATGTTGTCGATAAGCTGCGGGAGGTCGGGATAATCTTTTGTAATGTCTTCGGCCTCTTCGCGCAGCACGGGCTGGCCGAGAAGATATACGGGTAGTATCATTATATGGTAATTGTAATTTACGGTTGCAGACGCTCCGCCGCGGCGCCGGGGCCGCGTGAAGCGTCTGCAAATATACGCATAAATCTTTGATTTTGCAATAACGGGAGTCGCTCCGGCAAGGGGCGCGGGGTGCTCAGTCGCCCCCGGAGAAGAGGGAGCCGGGAGGGATGCGGGGTGCTCAGTCGCCCTCGGAGAAGAGGGAGCCGGGGAGGGTGCGGCAGTTGTAGGCCGATGCCATTACCTCGCCGTAAGCGCCGGCGGAGCGGAGTGCGAGCAGGTCGCCGCGATGGGTGATGGGTAGGCGCTCGTCGCGGCCGAAGCAGTCGGAGGATTCGCATACGGGGCCTACCACGTCATACACAGCCTCTTCGGTGGCGGTGGAGGTGATGTTTTCGATCTTATGGTGCGCCTGATAGAGGGCGGGGCGGATGAGGTCGGTCATTCCGGCATCGACGATCACGAATTTCTTTGCCACACCCTGCTTGACGTAGGTGACGCGTGTGATCAGCGAACCGCACTGCGCCACGATGGCTCGGCCGAGTTCGAAATGTACTTCCTGATCCGGACGCAACTGCAGATGGCGGGCGAAGATTTCGAAATACGCGTCGAAGTCGGGAATCGGGTGGGCATCGGGATCGGCGTAGTCAATGCCGAGTCCACCGCCGACATTGATCCAAGGGATCGGGAAACCTTCATACTCCTCCTGCAGGGCGTTGATGCGCTCGCAGAGCAGGCGGTAAGGAGTGAGATCGGTCACCTGCGATCCGATATGGAAATGCAGACCGCGGAAATCAAGGTGCTCCGAATCGCGGCAGCGTTCCATGAGGGGTCGGAGCATCGAGAGGGCGATTCCGAATTTGTTTTCGGCCAGCCCGGTAGTGATGTAATGATGCGTGTGGGCATCGACTTCGGGGTTGACGCGGAGCGCCACGGGCGCCTTCACGCCGAGCGAGGCGGCGATCTCGATGATTACCTCCAGTTCCTCGGCCGATTCCACATTCAGGCAACCCACGCCGAGCCGGAGGGCTCGGGTGATTTCGCGGTCGGTCTTCCCTACTCCGGCGAATACAATGTCAGCTGCGGGGAAACCGGCGGCTACGGCGGCTTCCACCTCGCCGATGCTCACCGTGTCGGCGCCGAGACCGGCGGCGGCCACACGGCTGAGGATTCCGGGGTTGGTGTTGGCCTTGACGGCATAATGCACACGGAAAGCGGGGTGTGATGCGGCGGTATTTACGGCATCGAGCGTCTGTCGGAGCAGACGTGTATCATAATAGTACAGCGGAGTTTCCGCCTCCCGGAGGCGCTCCACGGGGAAAGACGCGGCGTGAGTGAGGCCGCCTCGTACGGTATTGTCCATATTGACGTGTGTAATCAGAAAAGGTATTTGCTAAGTGCGCGGAGAGCCTCCACCTTGTCGGCTTCGCGTATGAGGAGCGAGATATTGTAATTGCTTCCGCCATAGGAGATCATGCGGACCGGGATGTCGCGGAGTGCATTGACTACGGCGGCCTCGAAACCGCGGTTTTCCCACTGCAGGTCGCCTACGACACAGACGATGGCCATGTCGCGGTCGACTGATACGGAGCCGAGTTCGGATAATTCGGCCACTATTTCATCGAGGTGGTGGAGATTGTCGATCGTGACTGACACACCCACTTCCGAAGTGGTGATCATGTCGATTGGAGTGCGGTATTTTTCGAAGATTTCGAAAATGCGGCGCAGGAACCCGTAGGCCAGCAGCATGTGGCTGCTTTTGATGCGGATAGCGGTGATTGAATCCTTTGCGGCCACGGCCTTTATGCGGTGCTCGGAGGGTGCGTTGTAGATTACGGTGCCTTTCGCGCGGGGCTCCATGGTGTTGAGCAGGCGCACGGGGATGTTGGCGCTTTTTGCCGGGAGCACGCATGTGGGGTGGAGGATTTTGGCGCCGAAATAGGCGAGTTCGGCGGCTTCGTCGAAATGGAGTTCGCCGACGGGGGATGTGTTGTCGACGAATCGCGGGTCATTGTTGTGCATACCGTCGATATCTGTCCAGATCTGGATTTCCTCTGCACCGATGGCTGCCCCTATCAGCGAAGCGGTGTAGTCGCTGCCGCCGCGCTGGAGGTTGTGGATTTCCCCTTTATGGTCGCGGCAGATGAATCCCTGGGTGAGGTAGACAGCGTGGCCGGGGTCGGCTTCGAGCACGGCATTGAGGCGTGAACTGATGAATTCCTGGTCGGGCTCGCCGTCGGCACCGGTGCGCATGAATCCGGGGGCGTCGAGGAGAACCACGTCGATCCCCTGCTGCTTCATGTAGAGGTATACGAGATTGGTGGAGAGACGCTCGCCGTATGCCACGATTTCCTTTTCGGTGCGTCCCGGGCGTGGTGTGACGAGGTGCACGCGCAGGGCTGCGAAGAGGCGGGCGAGGCGGTCGTGGGCTTCGCGGAGCAGTGCGGGATCGGAGAGGAGTTCGTCGGCCACCTGTCGGTATTTTGCCTCAAGGAGGCTGACTTCTTCGGCAGCCTCGGCGGCGTGACCCTCTTCGAGTTTGGCGGCGATCTGGAGCAGGCTGTTGGTAGTGCCTGACATTGCGCTGAGCACTACGATAGCCGGTGTTTCGTCGGCCACGAGGGCGGTGACATTCTTCATGCGTTGCGGAGTGCCTACAGAGGTGCCTCCGAATTTCATTACCTTCATTTTGAATACCTGTAGATTATAGTGTGGTGTTATTTTAGGCTTTATTAGGCTTTAGGCTTTAGGCTTTAGGCTTTGGGCTTTGGGCACCGGGCTTCGCGATGCACTTCCCATCGCTAAAGCTCGGGCGCAGGACCACGAGACTCGGGCTGACGCGGGGGAGCTTCGCAACTGGGGCAGATGCTCGGGGGTGCATGCCTACAGTGTGGGGGGCCGGGGCTC
>CAMWRH010000134.1 GCA_947176605.1 uncultured Porphyromonadaceae bacterium | reverse complement strand
ATATCGTACTTGTCTCGACCGACATTGTAGGCAGATTTGGAGTAACACCCAACACCGCAAAATCTGACTTGCGAAAACTGACCGAAAAGGGATACCTGAATGAAATCAGTTTAAATGGCAGGACAAAAGGCTATGTTCGCTCTGAAAATTTCGAACAACTGATAGGAAAAATCCGTTAGCGCAATTTATCGCAATTTATCGCAAATTGCGATAAGCTGCATATTAATCGTCTTGTTTTCAGCGGTATAATAATTTGCAATGGTTCCAATACATGACAAAAGAAAATGATCCCCGAGATTATGTGGGATACGACCTCTTCGGGTATCCTTTCAACAAGAAATACCCGCCAAACAAAGAAAAGTATGGGCAATCCTTTGAGGGTTATCCATACAAGGCGCTTGGAGTACTACTCTACGACTACTGTGTGATGGGATACGATGTAGAGATAAACTACAACGGTGAGTCATACTATCTCCTTAACGCCGGAGAGGGTATAATCTCTGACAGCCACTTCACAGAGCGTAAGGAAGTTTTCGATAGTCCGATGGCCTTGGTCGAAAACTTCAAGATTGACGGCAAGACACTTCTCCAACTCGCCCCCGAAATCGAGGACATCGAACCGGTGTGACCATTCAAACATCCTCTGAAACTTCCTCCGGAATACCCATCTGTTATATGACGGGTGAATATTCCGGAGGATGATTTGATGTAGTGTATCTTGGACAAACAAATGATTTTATCCATCCCTCAGCCTATATCAACGCCAAATCCTAATTTCCCTCTGAAGTATCTGTCGAAGAAGAGTATAGCCAAACGCACTCATCTTCTTTTGGACAAACAAATTTTAAGGTCTGACGGCGTAAAATCGAATAGAAACAACAATGGACAAACAAATCTTTCTTTGTTTGCCCATTGATTTATAGGTTGTTACGTGTAGTATAACAGTTTAGTATTCCTCCTCGTTGAAGAAGAAGTCGTCGTTGGAGGGGTAGTCGGGCCAGATGTCTTCGATGCTTTCGTAGGTCTCTCCTTCGTCTTCCATCTCCTGAAGGTTTTCGAGTACTTCGAGGGGGGCGCCGCTGCGCTGGGCGTAGTCGATGAGCTCCTCTTTTGTTGCGGGCCAGGGAGCATCTTCGAGCTTCGAGGCAAGTTCAAGTGTCCAATACATATCTGTTTCTGTTTTTATTTGTTATCGGTTTGTGTTGATTTTTTTACTGCAATTATCGTGCCATAGATTATTCGGCTCTGCCACATCCGCAGGCATCCGCCGCTTTATGCCGCTTTATGCCGCTTCAGCCGACGTATCCGCCGCATCTGCCGTATCGGCTGCATCCGCCGCATCCGCAGGCATCCGCCGCTTTATGCCGCTTCAGCCGCCATATCCGCCGCATCTGCCGTGCCGGCTGCATCTGCTGTAGCGCCCGGAAGGGAACTCATTCGCCCGGCTGCCATATCACTTCGGCCACACCGGACTGATGGTTCAGATAGCGGGCAAGGATAAAGAGATAGTCCGACAGACGGTTGAAATATTTCCTTACTTCAGGATCCACATCCTCCGTCTCGGCCAGACGCACTATGCAGCGCTCGGCACGCCGGCATACCGTGCGGGCCACATGGGCATGCGCCGCAGCCATCGATCCGCCGGGCAATACGAACGCCCGCACCTTGGGAGTGGCGGCATCAAGAGTGTCGATCCAACCCTCCACCTCAGCCGTCGAGGCAGCAAGACCGGCCACGGGGGGAAGTCCCGTTCCTCCGGGACGCGATGCCAGATAGCCGCCTACGTCAAACAGACGGTTCTGCACACGCTGCAACTGACCGTAGATTTCGGCCGGAAGATCGGGCATGGCAGCCAATACGCCGAGAAACGCGCTGAACTCATCGACAGTGCCGTAAGATTCCAGACGCACACTATGCTTCATGGCCCTTTCGCCACCCACCAGAGATGTGGAGCCGTCATCGCCTCCACCGGTATATAATCTACTCTTTTCCATAGCTTTAAACATTACGCACTATCAGTCGGCTGACCTCTTGTGACGAATATCCGCTTTTTTAACGCTTGGAGATGGGGATTGTTGCAGTCAGTTTCATATTTTTTTGCTAAATTTGTAGTAGGGAGCAATTCAGGCCCGGCAATCACGGCACCCGTCCCCATGCCTCACGGCATTCAGGGCCATGCCATCACGGCACCCGGCCCTGCAAGGCTACGGCACCCAGGCTCCTGTAGAAATCAGAAACCCTACTGTAATGAGCGATACCCCATATATAGTATCAGCGCGAAAATACCGTCCGGCCACATTCAAGACCGTCATCGGTCAGAAAGCCCTGACGGCCACCCTGCGCAATGCCATCGAGACCAACCGCATAGCGCAGGCCTATCTCTTCTGCGGCCCGCGCGGTGTGGGCAAGACCTCCTGCGCACGTATCTTCGCCAAGACCATCAACTGCCTCTCCCCCACCCCCGACGGAGAAGCCTGTGGCGTATGCGAGTCATGCCGCGCACTTGAGGAAGGCAACTCCTTCAACATCATCGAGCTCGACGCCGCCTCCAACAACTCAGTCGAGGACATACGCCAGCTCAGCGAGCAGGTAAGCATGCCCCCCACGATAGGGCGCTACCGCGTATTCATCATCGACGAGGTGCACATGCTGTCGTCGGCAGCGTTCAACGCCTTCCTGAAGACCCTTGAAGAGCCCCCGTCGTATGTAGTCTTCATCCTGGCCACCACCGAGAAACACAAAGTGATACCCACCATCCTCTCACGCTGCCAGATCTACGACTTCAAGCGCATCACCATACAGGATACCGTAGAGCACCTGCAATACGTGGCCTCCAACGAAGGGATTACCGCCGATGTGGCCTCACTCAACGTCATAGCCAAGAAGGCCGACGGAGCCATGCGCGATGCCCTGTCGATATTCGACCAGGTGGCAGCCTCCTCATTCGGCAACATCACCTACGAATCCACCATCGCCTCGCTCAACGTACTCGACTACGAATACTACTTCCGGCTCATCGAAGCCTTCCGGCTCGGCGACGTGCCGCAGGCACTGCTGATCTACAAAGAGATACGCGACCACGGCTTCGACTCACTTTTCTTCGTCAACGGACTGGCCTCGCACATACGCGACCTCATGGTGGCATTCTCCAGCCAGACGGCCTCGCTGCTCGAAGTGGCCGACGACATAGCCACACGCTACCGCGAACAGGCACAGACTCTGCCCGTGCAATGGTATTACACGGCGCTGCGGCTGCTCAACCAGTGCGATACCGAATACCGCACCGCCACCAACAAGCAACTGCTCGTCGAACTGACACTCATCCGTCTCAGCCAGCTCCTTACCCCTGCCACGCCCCCTTTCGACCGGGTGGATAGCGACTTCATCCCCCTCCGCGACCCCGCTATGCCACCACAGGGCAGCGTAATGCCCTCACCGGTCGCCACCCCACAGCGCAACGCTGCCGCTCCACAGGCTCCGGCGGCTTCGGCCGCCACACCTGCCGATACGGCCCGTGTCTCTTCTGCTCCCCAGACTTCTCCGGTTGCCGCTCCGGCTACGCCGCAGTCGGCTCCCGTCCCCCCTGAGGCTGCCTCCC
>CAMWRH010000133.1 GCA_947176605.1 uncultured Porphyromonadaceae bacterium | reverse complement strand
CCCTAAATGAACCCCAAAATGGACCCCAAAAGATGCTGGAGACCATCAAACAGAATCCTCATATTACTAAAACTGCACTATCGGGAATATTAGGTGTCTCTGCCTCTACTCTCAAACGGTGGCTGAGGTCAAATGATGTGGTATGGGTCGGATCCTCTAAAAACGGTCATTGGGAAATCACGCCGAGCGAATAAGTGCATCTGTATTAACGCTGAGCGAATAAGTGCATCTGTATTACCGTTATGTGTGTATGGATTATTATGATTGTAATGATTTAGGTGCATCGTCTATGATTGTAATGATTTAGGTGCATTGACTTATGATTGTAATGATTACTTATGATTGTACTGATTTAGGTGTATTGATTTATGATTGTATTGATTGCTGAGGCGAAGAGTATGGGGAGGTGCGACGAGACGGTCGGCGCGGAGCAGCTGGCGGCGCATGCACCGGCGGGAATGGCGCGGGCCGGGGCGATTATGCGGCGGTTGGGCGCGATGGATGCGGCGGAGGTGGCGGCACGCCTGCGCGTGAGCGCGAGAATGGCCGCTGCGGCGCTGCGGCTGGCTTATGAGTGGCCGAATGCGGCTGCGGGAGCCAGAGCCGTGGAGGCGTTTACGGGGGTGGTGTTCAAGGCGCTGGATTATGCGTCGCTACCGGAGGAGGCACGGAGGCGGTGCGATGACGGGGTGGGGATTGTGTCGTCGCTTTATGGGTATCTGCGCGCGGATGATGTGGTGAAAGGGTACCGTCTGGATTTTACCACTCCCATGCCGATGGGGACGGCGGTTTCAGTATCGGGGACAGTGGTTTCAGCATCGGGGACGGAGGCTTCAGCATCGGCATCGGGGCCGGAGGATGCCTGGGTCGCGACTGGCGGGGGTGCGGCAGAAAGCGCCGTGGCGGATCTGCCGCTTTGGCGGTGGCAGCGTGAGGCGACTACCGACACGCTGCTGGAGGAGTTGCGGCGGCGCGGGGATAAGGAGGTGCTCGACCTGCTGCCTGCGGATGCGGCACGGCAGGTGGACTGGGAACGGGTATCGGAAGTGGCGCGGGTATGGCACGTGGATTTCAAGTCGCCTGCGGATGGTGTGGATCCGGGGTTGTTTTTTCAGGATGACGGGGTGCCGGGGGATATGGACACGGAGGAGCTGCGGCGAGGGTTGGCCGACCGTGGGAGGTGGCGCACACCGTCGTCGAACATGTTGAAGACACTTCGCGGGCATCTGCTTCGCGAGATACTGTTGCGCGGCATCAGTTCGGGCACCGGATTGCTGACGCTTTGCAGCGACCGGCTGTTGCCCCTGGGGACACCTCTCTCGGCTGACCGCCTGGTGTTCTGCGTATAAGGGGCTGCACGGAGGCGTACAACCCCGCTTTTCGGTGGGGTTGCACGCCAGAAGGATTCGTGCGGGTGTAGGCGCCGGTCAGTCAACTCGCGGGAGGCGGATGGATGCCGGGCGCGGAGCATCAGTCTGCGCGGCTGCCGGGTTCGGAGCATCAGTCAGCGCGCGGGATGCCGAGGATGCGGAGGGTACGGCCGCAGCGTCGGCCATCGTAATAGCGGGAGAGGACGCGGGCGAAGATGTCGTCGGGAGCCACGAGGTCGAAGAGAGTCATGCTGCTGCGGAGCTTAAGGGTATCGATGTGTCCGAACACATCGTATGGATCAGTATCGGCGGGGAGCGCGAGTATCGTCTCGCAGACCTGCCGCAGCCGCTGAGCGAGCACCTCATGAGCCAGGTAAGCCCTTGCCTCCTCAATCGACGAGATGGCATAGTAACGTGCGGTGGGGGTGCGCCCCAGACCTGCGATTTGCGGGAATACGAACCACATCCAGTGGGTGCGCTTCGCGCCCTGCCGCAGTTCCGCCAGCACAGTAGCGAAACAGGGATCCTGCGCCTCAACGAAGCGCTGCAGCCGGAACGCATCCTCCTGCCTCCCGGGCCCGTTATCTGACATATGAGGTACATCCTCCGGCGTATTGAGTTCAGTCATCATTGTTTATAGTTATTGATTTATTCTTTATATAAAACTAAGGGTTTTAATTTTCATTAAAATTTTACAAATTATACTTCCTAAGGATTGCTAAATACCTTATATGGATCTTAGAAGTGGTCTATTTTTTATAGCCAAATTTCAGATTCTTTCAATAAACCCTTACTTCCCTAACAGCGACTTCAAGATCTGCCATTCACCTTTTCTGTCACTTCCTATTCTCATGAGGTACCCTTGCTCCTTTAAATCTCCCACAACTCGTGAGAGATAACCTCGCGAAAGGCCTGTCTCTTTCTGTAACTCACCATACTTAACCCTGGTATTCAATGATATAAGATTAAAAATTTTTCGGTGAGTCTCGGTCAGGAGAAATGGTGAATCATCATTATTTTCTGTCACCTTTTCTGTCACCTTTGGATTTGCGTTACGCTCGATCACCTTGAAAGCAGTCCGAGAGTAAGGTCGAATTCTGGCATATAAAAAAGCGATGCTGACCGACTAAGTGACAGCATCGACTTGGACTTTTTTTAGAGTGCTAACAGGAGCGACTAAAGTCTCCAGAAGCACTATGTGACTGCAAAGATAAGGATTATCTCTGACTTTCCAAAATACCGAGCATAATATTTTTATAAAATCCTCAGATTTCGGAAAGCTTAAGGATCAATGGCTCTATGAATGGAGCATCTTCACATAAATTGGAATACAGTAATGCTAAGTCTCCCTTCATATCCGCAACTCTATTGACGGATATATGGGTCATAACGTATTTGATTACTTTGAGTGCCCCAATGAGGTTGTTGCGCTCCGAGGGACTTAGATGCGCCGGACCTTTACGAATCGCCATAGGCAACTGCATATCATAAAGGAGTAGACCGTGGGCGCAGGCATTGCGAACCTGCCGGATGGTGTGCATATAGTTCTCAAACGTAACTACCTGTCTCACTCCGAATTTATTGGCTATATGAATCTTGTCATCCATATCCTTTAGATTCTCATATAGTTTGAGAACCGCTCCAAAGGTCATGAACTCCAGAGTCTTCCATGCCGGTGCGAACCGATCATTCGGATATGTCTGATGATGTCGCCGGATAGAGGGATTACGCTTGAAGTCGGCGTTATATACCTTCCTTTCAAACTCCGCTGCATACTGCTTATTCAGGATAGACTTATCGGCAAACCATATATTATTATCCCGATACTTGTTTGAGAGGTAGTAGACAAGTTCCGTCCGGAAGGCAATCTCTATCCGGTTAAGGTAGCGAGTCAGGATGAGCCTTAAATCAAAGTCGAAGTAGTATAAAGAAACTGCATCCTCAAATGAGGATCCCTCCTTATATTCATGAGTCCGGTTCTTAAGACGGGGATATTGCTTTTCAAATGGAAATAGGTAGAAGCCAAGACGATAATAGCCTATATCGCGCAGTATCTCCTTTGCTTTCTCCTTATCCTTGATCTGCAATCCGCGAGATTCAAGAATCCCTATCTGTTCTTCCACTGTGGTGGCTCTATTTCCCATTTGCCTGACTATGATTATACTTGATTGTCACTTTGGAGGGACCGGAGCATGCTGGGACAGCTTAGGCGCTGAAATTGTATGCAGAAA
>CAMWRH010000132.1 GCA_947176605.1 uncultured Porphyromonadaceae bacterium | reverse complement strand
CGCCACCTCTCCCCCTCTCCGCCCCGGCACCCCCGGGGTGAATGCGGGGATGGAGTGGGGGAATGACCCAAAAGAAGTTTAACAATAAATTCTATACACATGAAAGTCAAATTTCATATCAACTACCATACATCCTGGGGCGAGGCGCTCTACGTATGCGGCGGCGTGCCGCAGCTGGGCGGCTCCGACCCGCATAAGGCTGTGGAGATGCGTCTTGCATCGCCCGATGCATGGGAAGTCGAGGTCGAGCTGCCGGATTCGACTCCGGTCTTCGACTATTTCTTCGTAGTGAAGGCGCCGGAGAAGGCATGGCGTTTCGAGTGGGGGAAGCCTCACTCTTTCCAGCCCGCCGCCGGCACACGCCTTTACAGCATTTTCGATTCGTGGCAGGACATGCCGGCTGACAAGCCTTATTATTCGTCGGCTTTCGTCGACGGAATGCTCTGCCGCAGCCATCGCGACGCTCAGCCGGAAGCCCATGCGGGCTCGCTCTGCCTGAAGATCTGGGCGCCGATGATCGCACCCGATGAGGTGCTGGCCGTGGCCGGCGAACCGGAAGTGCTCGGCAAGTGGAACCCCCACAAGGCCCTGCGCCTCAATGACGCCAACTACCCGCTGTGGGAATGCGAGATACCTCTGAAGGAGCTGAAGGAGCCGTTTGACTATAAGTTCCTTATCCTGGGCAAGGAGAATAATGACGTGCGCGGATGGGAGGATGCCTCCAACCGTATCTACGGCATCGAGCAGACCGAAGCCACGGAGCGTATCGTGATCGACGGGCTGCGCTTTGCCAACCCCAACAAGAACTGGAAGGGTGCCGGCACGGCGATTCCCGTATTCTCGATCCGCACGGAAGAGGACTTCGGCGTGGGTGATTTCGAGGATATAAAGCAGATGGTCGACTGGTGTGCGGAGACGGGTCAGAAGGTGCTGCAGCTCCTTCCGGTCAATGACACCACGAAGTCGTACACCTGGGTGGACTCCTACCCCTATAGCGCCAACTCCACGTTTGCGCTGCATCCGATGTATGCACGCCTCGAGAAGGTGGGCATACTGAAGGATAAGACGCGCATGGAGCATTTCAGGACTCTGGGAGCACATCTCAACGGACTTGCCGAAATCGACTACGAGGCCGTCAATAATGCCAAGAACGAGTACCTGCACGAGATATTCCGTCAGGACTGGAGCAAGACCTCGAAGGATAGTGAATATCTGGCTTTCGTGGAGCACAACGACCACTGGCTGCGCCCCTATGCTGCGTGGTGCGCGCTGCGCGATGAGTACCATACTCCCGACAATACACTCTGGGGCGATTACGCCGTCTATGACGAGGCCCGCGTGGAGGCATTCATCAATTCGCACCGCGAGAAGATCGATTTCTTCTATTTCGTGCAGTATCATCTTGACCGGCAGCTGCGCGAGGTGCGCGACTACGCCCACTCGCACGGCGTGGTGCTGAAGGGGGACATTCCGATCGGCGTAGGTCGACAGAGTGTCGACGCATGGCAGAGCCCGCACCTCTTCAACATGGACTGCTCGGCCGGCGCTCCGCCGGATGATTTCTCGGTGATGGGTCAGAACTGGGGTTTCCCGACCTACAACTGGGATGTGATGGCCGCCGACGGGTTCAAGTGGTGGAAGGCGCGTTTCAGCAAGATGGCCGACTATTTCGATGCCTACCGTATCGACCATATCCTCGGATTCTTCCGCATATGGCAGATACCTCTGGATGCGCTGCACGGTCTGCTGGGATATTTCAACCCGGCAATGCCTTTCTCGCCCGAGGAGCTGCGCCATAACTACGACTTCTGGATCAATCCGGAGGTACAGGCGCGTCCGCTGATTCTGGAGTGGATGCTTACCGACTTCTTCGGCGATGCCGTGGAGGATGTGAAGGAGCAGTATCTGACGCATCTCGCCGATGGCCGCTACCGCCTGAAGGATCACGTAGACACTCAGGTGAAGGTGCGCGCCCATTTCGCACAGCTTGAGCGCAACGAGCGCAACGCCCGCATCGAGAACGGCCTGATGGGACTTATCGATGATGTGCTCTTCATCGAGGATCCCTATCAGAAGGGTCACTATCATCCGAGGATTTCGGCTCAGTTCACTTATCAGTTCCGCAATCTTACGGATTATGAGAAGTGGTGCTTCAACCGTCTCTACAACGATTTCTTCTATCACCGCCACAACGACTTTTGGTATGGCAAGGCGATGTGGAAGCTTCCGCCGCTGCTCGACGCCACCGGTATGCTTGCCTGCGGCGAGGATCTGGGCATGATCCCCGACTGCGTGCCTGCCGTAATGCACCAGCTTGAGATCCTTTCGCTCGAGATACAGCGCATGCCGAAGGATCCGAAGTCGGAGTTTGGCGACACGTGGCACTATCCGTACTTCTCGGTGTGCACCTCATCGACCCACGATATGGGTGGCATCCGCGCATGGTGGGAGAGCGATCCGGCGCAGAGCCAGCGCTTCTACAACAATGTGCTTCATGAGTTTGGCGCCGCTCCCTATTTTGCCGAGCCGTGGATCTGCGACAAGATCCTGTGGCTTCAGCTTGCCAGCCCGTCGATGCTCTGCATCATACCTCTCCAGGACTGGCTGAGCGCCGATGGCGAACTTCGCCGTCAGAACCCTCAGGAAGAGCAGATCAACGATCCCTCCAACCCGACGCACTACTGGCGCTACCGCATGCACCTGACCGTGTCGGCGCTCCGCGCCCAGCGCACGTTCAACGCCGCCCTGGCCGACAAGATCCACCAGTCGGGGCGCTAAAGCGCCTGCGGGGGCAGCGCCGCTCCGCGGCCTCTGCGCCCCTGCGATCCAGTGCCCGCTCCGGCGCCCTGCTCCGCTGCGGCCTCTGCGCCTCCGGCGCAGTCCCCTACCCTATACACCGGCTCCCTGTCTGCGCAGACAGGGAGCCGCTTTTTTCTCCCAAAGGGAGAAAAAAGCCTGAGAATCTCTGAGTAATCCGAAAATATTACTAAATTTTATCGCTGTCCGATAAAACCTTAAGAAGACAAAATGTATGGCTCAAACGCTGATTTTATGGCGTTCGATTCTTTTCCCTCATCGACTGTGCAATTTTTCTTAAAATATAAATCATATGAGTTTAAGAATATTTATCAACTGATTTATCATTTAGAAACAACATCGGATTACCAACACACCCAATTTGTACAATATACTTTAAATCAAGCTGAGAAAATGATGCTATATGGGATAGAGCTGGCATTAATTTGGAAAACAAAATATCTGACAGATTCCTTCGGCTTTCACCCAATAATAGAGCATTTCAGTGAAATTGCTCTCAAAGAGAAGGACTTTTACTTTGAATTTGAGCGTCTTGATTGTAGCGTAAATGTGTATTAACTTGTGGGTGTCAGGATTTTGTGGTAAATTTGCAATATGAATCAAGAGAATCAGAACGTTGAGCATAAGCGCATATGGAAAGACGACTATATGAAGTGGGTATCCGGCTTTGCTAACGCTCAGGGCGGAAAGATATATATTGGCATTGACGATGATCTGACTGTGGTTGGCGTGGACAATCTCCATAAGCAGTTGGAGGATATTCCTAACAAGATTATCAACAATACCG
>CAMWRH010000131.1 GCA_947176605.1 uncultured Porphyromonadaceae bacterium | reverse complement strand
GCTAATATACGGAAGGAGGAAGCTCCGTTCGTAAATAATGATGCCAATCTGTTTCATCAGGAGGATAGTTCGGTATTCGCTACCACAAAATCGGACCTGCCGGATGTCGGCTTCCGTGTCCTCAAGCTCGATTCGTCGAATATGGAGGACGTGTTCTATACTCCCGATAAGTTTGACCCGTCACTACTCGACGGTATGGTGGATAATATCAAGGCCGACCGCTCCGGAGAAGATCTACTCTTTCAGGTGATGCTCGATCTTGGCATCAAACTCTCTGCTAAGATTGTACGTAAGATAATCGCGGGTAAGGAGGTGTTCTCTGTCGATGATGATTATCTGCTCGCCTGTTTCGATAATGATGTCAACGAATTGACCATTGAGGAAATGGCGAAGCTGCTCCCGACTCACCTCGTGATCCGAGACGCATCGGCAGCCAACGACAATGTGCTTGACAACTTCGACCAGATCATCGGATCATACTCGTCCGAGAAAAAGATCACAACACATATCCTCTGAGCCTTATGAAATTTCAATTTAAGATCCAGAGATATCAGACGGAGGCTGTCGAAGATACGGTAAATGTGTTCAGGGGGCAGCCTAAGCGTGACCCGAAGCATTACCTCCGAGACCTTGGGGTAACGCATAATGTAAGGGAATCCTCAATACATGATAACCGGATATTTGCCGAGAAGGATTTTGAATCATGTAATGACGATAGTGAGCCCGATGAGTCAGGCTACCGTAATGCCGATATCGAACTGACCTCACAGCAGCTTCTCGACAATATACGGGAAATGCAGGTGAAGAATCAGATTATACCGAGCACCGCTCTTGCCAAAGGACACGGCATGGTGAATCTCGACATAGAGATGGAGACGGGCACCGGAAAGACCTATGTATATATTAAGACGATGTTTGAACTCAACCGGCGTTACGGTTGGTCGAAATTCATCATCGTGGTGCCGAGCATCGCCATCCGCGAAGGGGTTGCGAAGTCGTTCGGTATGCTTGAGAATCACTTTATGGAGCATTACGGGAAGAAGGCACGGTGGTTTGTCTACAACAGTTCCAACCTGAATCAGCTTGACAGATTCTCGCAGGACAGCGGCATTGCGGTGATGGTAATCAATACCCAGGCCTTTGCCACATCAATGAAAGAGGGTGCTAAGAATAAGGAAAGCCGCATCATATATTCGAAGCGCGACGAATTCGGTTCGCGACGCCCAATCGACGTGATAGCCGCCAACCGCCCGATAATCATAATGGACGAGCCTCAGAAGATGGAGGGGGCGGCCACACAGGCCGCTTTGGCCAAGTTCAATCCACTGTTTGCGCTCAACTATTCGGCCACCCACAAGACCCGCCACGACACCATATATGCCCTTGACGCCTACGATGCCTATCAGCAGCAACTCGTAAAGCGCATTCAGGTGCAGGGATTTGAGGTGAAGAACCTCAAAGGTACGAGCGGCTACCTGTATATCGACGGAATGGTGCTTTCTCCGAAACGTCCGCCGGAGGTGCGCATAGAGCTGGAGTGCAAGCGTGCAGATGGCTCAATCAGGCGTGAGGTGAGAAAGTTTGCCACCGGCGACTCCCTCTTTGCCGCCTCCGGCCTTGCACAGTATGAAGACTTCGTGATTTCCGAAATCAATCCGCGCGGACGCGGCTATGTCACGTTTCTCAACGGCGACACGCTGTATTGCGGAGAAGTGACAGGCGATACCAACGAGGAAGCGATGCAGCGCGTGCAAATACGTCAGACCATAATCGCACATCTCACCAAAGAAAAGGAACTGTTCAACCGTGGCATAAAATGCCTGTCGCTCTTCTTTATCGACGAAGTGAGCCACTATCGGCGGTATGATGAGGAGGGTAACGAGGAGAAGGGTAAGTTCCAGCGTATCTTTGAGGAGGAATACGCACGGATCGTGGAGGAATACATCTCATGTTTTGATACCCCCTACGACCGGTATCTGCGCGCCTTCCGTCCGCATGATACCCATAAAGGTTACTTCTCGATCGACAAGAAGGGGCGCACCGTAAATTCCGATACCAAGCGTGGCTCCGACATATCCGACGACATATCGGCCTACGACCTGATACTGAAGAACAAAGAGCGCCTGTTGAGTTTCGGTGAACCCACACGGTTCATCTTCTCGCATTCCGCCCTGCGCGAGGGGTGGGATAACCCGAACGTATTCCAGATATGCACCCTCCGCCACAGCAATTCGGCCACAGCCAAGCGTCAGGAGGTGGGGCGCGGTCTGCGTATCTGCGTCGACAGGAACGGCATCCGCCAGGATAAGGAACTTCTGGGCGAGGATGTGCATGAAGTCAACCGCCTGACCGTCATATCCAACGAAAGCTACACCGACTTCACCACTGCATTGCAGCGGGAAACACGCGAGGCCCTGCGTGACCGTATCACTGCGGCGTCGCAGGATTACTTCTTCGGCAAGGTAGTGACGGATACGTTTGGCGTGAAACATAAGATCTCTCTGCCGGAGGCTGCCACGATACTTGGCTACCTCTTTCAGAATGATTATGTGGATGATGAAGGAAGACTGACCCCGACCTACCATACCGAAGCACATGCCGGGAAGCTCAGGGCGCTCCCCTCGAAACTGGAGCCTATAGCCGAAGATGTATTCCGGCTTATCGCGGGAATTTTCAATCCGAAGGCTATTGAGGATATGACGGAGGAAGTGTCGCCAACTACTCCGGCCAATGAACTTAACGATAATTTTACCGACAGGAGGTTTCAGAAACTATGGAATGAAATCAATCATAAGTATGTATATTCGGTGCATTACGACACTGATGAACTGATTGAAAAAGCCATCGCTAATCTGCGCAAGAACCTGACTGTGAGCCGCCTTAAATATGTGATGGTCACCGGTGAGCAGGACAAGACGAACGTGACGCAGTTCGGCAACACCCGCTCTACGACCCGAGAGCTGACTGACGTATGCACATCATCTGTGACATACGATGTAGTGGGGGAAATAGCCCGTGGCGCACGTCTTACGCGTCGCACAGTCGTAAGGATACTGAAAGGGATCGGTGAGGGCATATTGATGTTCAGAAACAATCCGGAAGAGTTTATACGTAACGTCATAAAGGGTATCCGCGAAGAAAAGGCCACAATGATAGTGGATCATATCACGTATAATCCCACGAAGTCAGAGCCTTACGACAGCACGATATTCGTGCCGGAGCGGCGCCTGAACATCAACCGATCGCTGGAACTCGGGAAACATATTACTCCATATCTGGCATATGACAGTGAGGGGGAGAAGGAGTTTGCAGAGTCGCTCCAGGGGGCCGGCGAGGTGCTTATTTTCGCCAAATTGCCCCGAAAGCTGAAGATACCCACGCCGGTGGGCAATTATGCACCCGACTGGGCCATCGTGTTTAATGACCATTGCGGAATCCGTCACGTGTTTTTTGTGGCTGAGACCAAGGGTTCGCTCGACGGAATGAATCTACGAGGCGTGGAGAAGGCCAAGACGGAATGCGCGCGCCGTCTGTTCAACTCAATCTCCACCAACATCACGCGCTACGGCGTGGTCGACCGCTTCGACCATTTGTACGAAATCATCAATGGTATCGAATAAGCCCGCTTGAATATCACTTATACCAACGGGGGGAGCGCACGACTTGTGTGTCCTCCCCCCATTGGCATTATCTGGATCCGTATCGGTAAACTGCCGGGGTCTGAATTTACAGAAAGTGTCCATAACTTGGATTTTTTCGGACTTATGGACGCGTTATGTAAGATTCGCGGGTGTTTTGGGGTGCGCTTTGAGGCCCGGGGGATGGGACGCGGGTGGCG
>CAMWRH010000130.1 GCA_947176605.1 uncultured Porphyromonadaceae bacterium | reverse complement strand
CCCCCCCCCCCCCCCCCCCCCCCCCCCCCCCCCCCCCCCCCCCCCCCCCCCTGGGGTATCTTTGCGGTGTATTTTAGATTTCACTTTATCTTTAAACTTTCTCTGTATTGTATGATGATGATGACGGTTTTTAGGAAATTTGCGCTGGGGGCGGTGGCTTGCACCGGTCTGCTGTCGTGCATGACGAAGGGGGATGCGCCTGCGGCGGAGGATCCGCAGGGTGGCAACGGGGTGTATTACTGGCGGACGATGCTGCAGCTCGACAGTGTGGAGCGCCGGTTCCTGCAGGTCAATGACGTGAAGCGCGGGTATGTGCGCTTTTTCGATATAGTGGTGGATAAGTCGCCGATGGCGATGGATCCGGTGATGCCTAACGCTACGCTGCAGGTGAAGGATTCGATGCCTGTGGACGAGGTGATACCCACGGTGTTCATCACCGTGGATGCGATGAAGGAGATGCAAGCCCTGGAGTCGATGTGGGCCGAGAAGATCGTGAAGCGTATCTGCAATATGTGCAGCTACAACGGTCTCCCCTCCCCCCGGGAAGTGCAGCTCGACTGCGACTGGACGGGGCAGACCAACTCCGCATTCTTCAATCTATGCCGGGAGGTGAAGAAAGAACTCCTGAAGGTGAATCCGAAGGGGAAGGTTAGCTCGACGATACGCCTGCATCAGTTGTCGCAGACTCCCCCGCCGGTGGATTACGGTGTGCTGATGGTGTATAATACGGGGTCGTTCAGCAACCCGAATGAGTACAACTCCATACTGACCGAGGCGAGCGTAAAGCCGTATATGAAGTATCTGGCCGACTACAGGCTGGATCTGGTCTACGCCCTGCCGATCTTCAAATGGGAGCTGGCGTTTCACGACGATAAGTTCCAGGGGATCCTGCGCTCCGGAGTGAATCTTGACAATGAGCAGCTGGCAATACCGATGGGCAACAACCGGTACCGCCTGACACAAGACACCATAATCGGAAGCACCCGTCTCAGGCCGGGCGACGTGATACGCAAGGAGATGGTAACACCGGCCACCATCACTGCCGTAAAGCGCATGATCGAGCGCGAGAGGGGGGATAAGGATATCTCCGTAATACTGTACAGCCTTGATTCAGAAAACATTTCAAACTACACCGAGGATGAGATTAAGCAGATTTATTAGCAGTCTGGTCTGCGCGATAGCCCCCATGGCAGCCTGGGGGTGCGGCGCGTTTGACGCGCTGACGGAGAATCCTTTCGTATGCCATTTCTATCAGGAGAATGACGAACCTACCATCATCCTCCGGCAGCAGGAGGAGAATATCGCATTGTGGAAGAAGCTGACTTCCGGTTCAATACCCGATGAGGATATCCAGCAGGCGGTATACGACTCGAAGCTCCAGGAACTGACCGACTGTTTTGCCAACGGGGGGAGCGGCAACAAACTGGTCAGCTGGATCGTAACCCACAGGGCCGACGACCTTAAGGAATTCCTGATGCTCGCCAAGGAGCTGGAGGAACTGCGTTTCAACCGCACCTCGACATGGTATTACCCTGCCTCAAAGGATGAGCCTTACGACTCGCGCAGCGAGGCCGAGAAATTTGCCGATGTGCTGGAGCGGTGCGAGCGGAATGCCTCGGGGCGGCTGGCCGACAGATACGGTCTGCAGCACGTGCGCGCCCTGATGGCGCTCGGGAGATACGCCGACTGCATACGATTCTACGACACGCATATGGCGCAACTCCCCGACAGCAATCTGATGAAGCGTATGGCCAAGGGGTATGTGGCCGGCTGCCACCGGCGCCTGGGCGACAAGGATACGGCCAACCGGATGTATGCCGAAGTGGGCGATTTCAATTCGGTTTTCGACAACAAGCCGGAATACTTCGTGACCATGGTGACCAACAATCCCGAGTCGGACGTGGTGAAGTCGCGCCTTAACAACTGGATCGGTTATGGCACCCGCGATGAGAACCTGCGGTATCTCCGCGTGGCCGATGCGGCGCTGGCATCGCCCAAGGTCGTGCACCGTGGCGACTGGCTCTTTCTCAAGGCCTGGGTGGAAGAGACCTACAACCGCGACCACTCCCGGGCCATATCCTACCTCGACCAGGCGCTGCGCGCCTCGTTCTCCGACAAGACGATGCAGCAGGATGCAGAGCGTATGTCGCTCTGCCTCAAGGCCGGAGCGGGGAAGTTGCACTCCGATTTGCGCGATTATCTCGATGCCGGAAAGGTGGGTGAGACTCCGATATTTTTCTACGTAGTGCCGGCATTGCTGAAGAAAGGTAAAATCAATGAGGCGCTGCTGCTTACGAATTACGCCTCGTATCTGGACAGCCAGGCGCGGAATACGGATACGTGGGCGTCCTATTCGCTGGTCAACGGCAGGAATGCCTATAAGCCTCTCAATAACCAAACGTATGCCACGACGGGATTTCAGCTGATGCTTACGCGCAGTGCTAAGGAGATCATCGAATATAAGAAGTATCTGCAGTCGGGCCATCCGCTGGTAGAGGCATGCCTCCCCAAGATCCGGCATGACGATGACTATCTCAACGAACTGATCGGCACCCTCCTGCTGCGCGAGGGTAACTATGCCGAGGCGGAGAAATACCTGTCGATGGTATCCGAGGAGTATCAGGAACATCTGAACGTGAAGCGCTGCGGCTATCTGCTCGACAATCCGTGGGCCAATTGCTATACGATGATCGACAAATGGTCGTATCCCGCCTCGCAGGCCGAGGCTGAGCGGGAGATTGTCGGGACGCTGTGCTCCAGGTTTGATCCGAAGGATCCCACGATGCTTGTGACCGACCAGGATGCCAAGCTGAACTTTGCGCGCGAGATGCACCGCCTTGAGGATGTGATGCGCAACGGCACTCCCGATGAGCGCGGACTGGCCCGGATACGCCATGCACTGGCGCGCTACAATTCCCTGACTTCCTGCTGGGCGCTGACGCATTACTGGAAGGGGGATGCCAATCAGTGCAATTTCCGCCCGTTCTACCGGATATGGAACGGCGAATTCGGCGAAGGAATCGAGCTTGACTATCTTAAGGAGAGCACCGACGGATATCCCGACGAGCGCTGGGTCGAAGCGCAGATCAAGCGCGGGATGAAGGAAATCCGCTCGACCGAGGCGATGGCCGAGGCGAAGTATCTGGCAGGCGACTACCGGTCGCTGGCCCGGGAGTACGCCGACAGCAGCATAGGGCGGCATCTTGCCACGCATTGCGACGCTTGGAAGGACTGGCTGTGATGGCCGGGCGCATGCCCCGCGAGTATACTGACGCAGCCTGTGCACGTTACCGCGCACAGGCTGCGGTTTTTTGGGGGATCAGCGGGGGTAGGTGAGGTTTTCGGGGGTAGGGGCTGTGAGGACTTCGGTGAGGTAGCGGCGGGCGGCCTGGCGGGCTGCGGGGAGGTCCATGTAGCTGTAGTTGCCGCAGTCGCGGGGGGTGGCACCGGGGATTTCTCCTTCGAAGTCGGCCACGAACTGCATTGCGCGGCGCATCAGGGGGAGTATCTCTTCGCTGCACCAGTCGCCGGAGAGGAGGAGATAGTTGCCTGTGCAGCATCCCATCGGGCCCCAGTAGATGATGCGGTCTTTCCATTCGGGGTCGTTGCGGAGGTAGGTGGCTACGAGGTGCTCCATTGCGTGGAGGGCCTGGGGTGAGAGTGCAGCCTCGCGGTTGGGGAGGGTCATGCGGATGTCGAAGGTGGTGACGGTGTCGCCCGAGGGGGTGTGGTCCTGGCGGGAGAGGAATATGCCGCGCTGGAGGCGGTTGTGGTCGATTGTGAAGCTTGGTATTTTTTCCATTTATTTTTAGGCTTTAGGGATTTTAGGCTTTAGGCTTTAGGGATTAGGCTTTAGGCTTTAGGCTTTAGGCTTTGGGCTTGAGGCTTTGGGCTTGAGGCTTTGGGGATGCACTTCCCTTCGCTTAAGGGCGGGCGCAGAACTACGAGGCACGGGCTGACGCGGGCGCGGGGGCGGGCTTGCGGGGCTCGGGAT
>CAMWRH010000129.1 GCA_947176605.1 uncultured Porphyromonadaceae bacterium | reverse complement strand
ATGGGAAAAGCGTGGCACAGGTCGCACTCCGCTGGCTTCTGCAACGAGGTGTGATCATCATCCCGAAATCTACCCACATCGAGCGTATGCAGCAGAATATCGACATCTTCGACTTCGAACTGTCAGCCGATGATATGGCTGCAATCGCGGCACTTGACACAGCCACAAGCCTCTTCTTCGACCATCACGATCCCGAAGTGGTGAAAATGTTCATGGGGTGGCGATGACCATTCCCCCTCACATACGAAAAACTACGGAGCCTCGTCAAATGCGACTTGGCTCCGTATCACTTTATATGATACCCCGATATGATACCCCGGCAATCAAAGCCCCACGGTGGGGTCGGTCGGATCACGTCATATACTCGGTATTATTTGCTCTGCCATGAAATGAGTTATACACTCTGCCATGAAATGACAGAATATATTGCTATCTTTGCAAGTGCAAAACAGATACAGCATGGCAACATCCATTAGATTGATAAGACGGTATGTATGGCTCGTGGATACTATCCGACGGGCCGGAAGTATATCACTACAGGACCTAAACCGTAAATGGGCGTATAATACCTCACTGAATATCGACAATGAAGATGAAATTCCGGAGCGGACGTTTCATCGTCACCGTGAGGCGATAGCCGAACTTTTCGATATCGAAATCGGTTGCAATCGTTTTGACGGCAACAGGTATTATATCAAGAATGAAGAGGCTCTGGAAAGACCCTCCTTTACCACATGGCTGTTCAATGGGCTTTCAATCGACAATCAACTGATGTGCAAACGAGCCGTTTCCGACAGGATCGTTTTTGAAGATGCTCCCGGCGGAAACGAATTTCTGTCTCCGATCATCGAAGCGCTGTCTAATAGAAAGGTTATTTCCATTACTTACAGTCGATTCGGCGCATCGGAATCAAACGAATGGTTGGTTGAGCCGACTCTCATCAAGCAATCCAACAGACGGTGGTATCTGATAGGACGTATCACGGGCTTTGATGACCTTACGGTGTTTGCCCTCGATCGCATTCAGAAACTTGATCTTACCGATCAACCTTACACACCGGAGAACCTGAAGGATATAAAAACCCGATTAAACGAAGTAGTCGGCGTGAATATTGACGATGACTACGACTGCGAGACTGTTGTCGTTAGAGTTTATGGCAAACAGAGAGTCTATATTGACTCTCTGCCTCTGCATTCTTCTCAAAGAGTCAAGGAGACTGACAAAGATTTTACCGACTACGAATTGACTGTCAGACCCGAATATGGGTTTCAGCGCACCATTCTCTCACTTGGTCCTGATGCGGAAATCCTCTCTCCTCAATGGCTGAGAGAGGAAATCAAGTGGCTTGCGGAAGAGATCTTAAAGCGTTATGAACAGAAATGAGTTTTAATTGCGGATGATTACACCACTCAGTTTTCAAATACTGTTCGGCTATTTCGACGTTCTTTGTGAAATTTGCATAGTTCTGCCGCGTAATGGCAGCCCGGGATGCTAATTTTGCCTAAAAGTAAAAAAAGCTTATCGAGCAAAACCAAAAAGACCTTGCCAATCTTCTGCATCATGTTATGGCGCACACAAAAGCATGATGGCGCCGAGCTTCCACTACTCTTGTGGTGGAAGCTCTTCTTATTCTTATAATGGGATGACTGCGATCCATATGTCGCAACGGCTCATTAACCACAAACCGGATACATAGGACTGTGGCCACGCGCCGAATATGAGTTCCAACGCGCCGTTCCCTCATTTGGCCCCGATGCAGAAATCCTCTCCCCGCTATGACGGAGAGAGGAAATCAAATGGTCCGCCGATGAGACGACGGAGTGAGATCAACGAATCGTTGCCAATTCTAAACAGGCTTAGCGATTAAGGCTGTTTCTGACAGTGACTTATTCAGACGATTCGCCATTGGCTTGAAAGTGCAGTAGGTAATCGATCCCGATACTACACCACCAAGAACCGGAATCACTTTCCCCGCAGCAATTGCCAACGACGCGCCACTGAAATATATTGAGATAACAGGCCATAACCTGCACCCCTCGTGCGTCGAAGCAATCCATCGCATTATTGAGCGAAACGGAGGCGAGATTACAGGCGAATTTGAAAACGAAGAGGAAGACTAAGAAAAGAACGAAAACACCGAGATACGTCCAAGAACAGTATTGGAGCACCACGATGATGGTTGACGATGAACTCGTTGACCGCATCAATGTGTGGGAATTCTACTAAAACACTCCCGCGCCCTTTCGCGTCCCTCGCGCCTTTCGCGTCCTTTCCCGGGGCAGCAGTGCCGGAACGAGGAGATTGCCACCGCGTCACCCGCGTTTCCCGCATTCTTTCCCGGGGTAGCAGTGCCGGGATGTCTGGTAAGTATGTATCTTCTGTAATCGGGGTATATCGGGGCGTAATATTGGTTATGGCGTTTTGCAGCAGTGATACTAATTTTGCACCGTAATCAAGATTCAAGACCCCATGACTATGAAACGTTATCTTTTCACCCTGATTATCACATACTTCGCGCTGACTTCATCCGTCAGTGCCCATAACGACACCGCATATATGGAGAATCTCAAGCTTGGCTCTGAGTGGGATAAGACTTTCCCCAAGAGCGACAAAGTCAATCACCGGAAGGTGACCTTCGTCAACCGCTACGGCATCACCCTGGCCGCTGACATGTATACCCCCGTAAATGCCGCGACCCCGCTTCCGGCCATAGCCGTCTGCGGACCCTTCGGAGCGGTCAAGGAGCAGTGCTCCGGGCTGTATGCCCAGAAACTTGCCGAACGAGGATTTATCACGCTCGCCTTCGACCCTTCGTTTACGGGCGAAAGCGGGGGGCAGCCCCGCTATATGACCTCGCCTGATATCAATACCGAAGATTTCAGCGCTGCCGTGGATTTCCTGGTTAACGATCCGGAGGTCGATCCCGAAGCTGTCGGTGTGCTCGGGATATGCGGATGGGGCGGTCTGGCAATCAATGCCGCCGCAGCCGATCCGCGCATCAAGGCTACCGTGGCCTCTACCATGTACGATATGAGCCGCGTCAGCGCCAACGGATATTTCGATGCCGATGATACTCCGGAAGCGCGCCGGAAGACTCTGGAAGCGCTTGCCGCGCAGCGCACGGAAGATTACCGCAACGGCACTGCCGCCCTGGGGGGCGGCGTACCGGATACGCTCCCGGAGGATGCCCCGAAGTTCCTCCGCGATTATTTCGATTACTACAAGACTCCGAGAGGGTATCACCCCCGCTCGCTCAATTCCAACGGTGGCAGAGCCGCCACATCTCCCATCCCGTGGATCAATTTCCCACTGATGAGCCGCGCCGGAGAGATACGCAATGCGGTGATGATAGTGCATGGCGAGAAGGCTCATTCCTTCTATTTCGGCAGCGACGCCTATAAGCGCCTTACCGTCACTCCGGGACAGGACAACAACAAACTCCTTCTCGTCGTTCCCGGAGCAAGCCATACCGACCTGTACGACCGCAAGGAGATCATCCCCTTCGATGCCATCACCTCCTTTTTCGCCGAATATCTGAAATAGCCCCCTATCCACACACATCCTTAATGCCGGTTATCCGGCAGAGTCACCTTCTCCGAAGGTGCAGGTATCCGCAGGAGAGGACTCCGTCCTCCCCCCTGCGGATACTTATCTTACATGTATATCGTCCGTATGACCTCATTGCAGGATTCACATCCTTAATAATTTACTAAGAAACGGATGTAACGTTTTGCAGAATCAGAGTTTATTGTTAAATTTGCAATTAAATGAATGTCAACGACAACACGCCTATATCTGAGGTATTTCCACGTACTGGCCCGTTCACATTCTTTAGTAGAAAGGATCCAACCCATATCCAACTTGATATGTTAAAATTAAAACGTAAAATAAGTATTGAGACAATGAGATGTGATTACTCTGACAGAAAGTCCGTTATGGCAAAACTCAAGCGCTCCTTCTCCGAGGGGGTGGGGAGTATCATGTCGCTTGAAGGTGGATTCCCCATCATACGGTTAGGTTCCGCTCACACAGACGCGCTTCAGTTAAAACGTGACTGGGAAGCCGTAGGCAACGAATTG
>CAMWRH010000128.1 GCA_947176605.1 uncultured Porphyromonadaceae bacterium | reverse complement strand
CCCCCGCTCCTCCTCGCGCATCCCATCCCCCGGGCCTCAAGCGGACCCCAAAACACCCGCGAATCTTACATAACGCGTCCATAAGTCCGAAAAAATCCGAGTTATGGACACGTTATGTGGATTTTTTTGATTATCTTTGCATGTCAACCTTGTGATTCACAGCTAAAACATGACTGAAATGGCTACATCCGCGATTATTGGAAGAGTAAAGGAGCAGCAGATACTTGAGGAGGCCTTTGAATCGGGCCGTCCGGAGTTTGTGGCAATCTATGGGCGCCGAAGGGTTGGAAAGACCTATCTTGTCAGGCAACTTATGGCCGACAAGCTGACTTTCTGCTACACCGGAGCGCTGAATTGCTCTACAAAGACCCAGCTCGCCTATTTTCATGATGCCCTTGTGGAGCATGGATTAGATCGCACTTCGGTTCCGCCGACGTGGCCCGATGCCTTTCGTCTGCTTAAGCAACTTATCGCGCAGTCGGGAGATAAACGGAAAGTTGTGTTTTTTGACGAACTCCCATGGATGGATGCCCCGAGGTCAGGCTTTGTATCGGCGTTCGAGCATTTCTGGAATTCATGGGGTGCCCATCGTAATGATCTGTTGCTTATTATATGTGGCAGCGCTACGTCATGGATTGTAAATAAGATCTTCAAAAACCGTGGAGGGCTGCATAATCGTGTGACCCGCAACATACGCCTTTCCCCTTTCTCGCTTCGTGAATGTGAAGAATACGCCGGATTTCTCGGCCTACCCTACTCTCGCAGCAATATTATGGAGGGGTATATGGTGATGGGAGGTGTGCCTTTATATTGGTCAAAACTTGACAGAAGTAAAAGCATGGCTCAAAACATAAATGATATCTTTCTGGCTGAGGATGGTGAATTGAGGTACGAATTCAATGACCTGTATGCTTCAATCTTCTCCCATCCGGAGAAATACGTCAGTATTATAGAATGCCTGTCGACAAAGAAATCCGGCATGACGAGGGGCGACATAATAAAATATTCCGGAGTAGAGAGCAACGGCAGACTGTCGGCCATGCTTGAAGACCTTATACAGTGCGGCTTCATACGGAAATACTGCCATACGAATAAGAAGATACGGGATGCTATCTATCAGTTGGTCGACTGCTATACACTCTTCTATTACAGATTTGTAAAAGATGCTTACGGCTCTGATGAGAATTACTGGCAGAAACTCGTTGGCACCCCTGCATACAACACCTGGTGCGGTCTGGCTTTTGAAAGAGTATGCCTCCTGCATACACGCCAGATTAAATCGGCCCTCGGTATATCCGGCATAATGGCAAATATTTTCTCATGGCATGTGGCAAAGACCGATGAGCATCCGGGCGTGCAGATTGACCTGCTTATTGACCGGGCTGACAATATGGTGAGTATATTCGAGATGAAATATGCCCCCGACGGGTATGTGATGACGACTGCCGAAGCAGAGAAAATCAAGACCCGCAAAAGAGTATATTCCCTTTACAGTTCCCCTAAGAAGGGTATCCAGCTCGTGATTATCACCTCTGACGGGATGGTCGGCAAAAACCGTAAGATTGACTTCCATTGCGAACTCACGGCCAACTCTCTCTTTGACTATTCCTGACCCTGATTCTACATAACGCGTCCATAAGTCCGAAAAAATCCGAGTTATGGACACTTTCTGTAGATTCCGACCCCGAAAATTTCCTGATTCCAAAGACCCCGACATAATGAAAATCCTACACCTCATCGCCCTCCCGCTTCTCGTGGCAAGCGCTTTGCATATGAGCGCCAATGACTTATCCGGCACCTGGGCCGGTCAGCTTAAGGTAGCCCCCGGTGCCGCGCTGAAACTCGTGTTTCATATCCAGCCTCCGGCGGAAATCAGTATCGACTCTCCCGACCAGAATGCTTACGGCATACCGGGGGAAATCGAATATCTGTCGGCTGACTCTATCGCCATGAAGGTGCCTGCGCTTAGGATGTCGTACACCGGTCGACGCGATGCCGATTCCATATCAGGCACTTTCTCTCAAGGGGGATTATCTCTCCCCCTGATACTGGAGAAGGGCACTTCAGAAGCCGACACACCGTCACGTCCGCAGACTCCGCGGCCACCCTTCCCCTACACTGCCGAAGAGGTCACCGTAAGCCATGATGGCGCTACGCTTTGCGGTACCCTCACGATCCCCGAAGGTGCCTCAGAGCTGACTCCGGCGGTGGTGATGGTCACCGGAAGCGGACTGCAGAACCGTGATGAAGAGATTTTCGGTCACCGCCCCTTTGCCGTAATCGCCGATTATCTTGCCCGGCGGGGGATTGCCTCGCTGCGTTACGACGACCGCGGATGCGGCGCGTCAAAAGGGGATGTGGAGAAGGCCACTACAGCCGATTTTGCCGATGATGCCCGCGCCGTAGCCGAATGGCTGCGACGCACCGGAAGATTCGGCCGAATCGGGATGCTCGGACATAGCGAAGGGGGATTGATAGCCTACCGGCTCGGCAGCCACCCCGGTCTGCTTGATTTCGTGGTATCGGTAGCCGGACCGTCGGTGCGTGGCGACAGTATCCTGCTTGCGCAGAATGCCAACAGTCTTGCCCAATCGGGAATCACCGGCACCACGGCCTCGGATTTCCTGACGGCGCTATCCAAGGCTTTTCAGATAAAGATCAACGATCCTGACACTGAAATCACCCCCTCTCTGCTTGACGAGATTTACCCGGCACATGATTCTTCGGCCATCAGCAGGCAACTTGCAGCCTCAATCTCGCAGCTTTCGGGTAATGACTGGACCCCATGGATGCAGTATTTCATCGGTTACTCTCCAGCTGCCGACTTATCCGCCCTTTCCTCCCTTGGCATCCCTACGCTCATCCTCTACGGTGAGAACGACACGCAGGTGCCCGCTTCACTCAACGCCCCTGCAGCGCGTGCGAATGCTCCGGGAGCGGAAGTCCGCGTCTACCCTGCCCTGAACCATCTTATGCAGCACTCCGTCACGGGTCAAGCCGCCGAATACCCCCTTATCGAAGAGACCATCTCTCCGCAGGTGCTCACCGACATCGCCGACTTCATCCTCCGCGGCACCTCCCCCACGCTTTAGCGCCCCGGCGCCATCGCGAAGCGGGTCCCGCAGGGGTGCACCCGCGATTTAGCGGTCTAAGTGGATTCGGAACATTCTCGTAACAATCTTTGCGAACTATAATAATGGCTTTCCGTGATATTGGGGCAAGAAATCCGACGAGATAATCCAAGAGTTTCAGAAATTTGTTGTAACTTTGCAGATTACTTAATAATAGGAGATTAAATCATGGCAAGACCAATAGCAGAAACACCGATTCTTACAGGCGATGATGCTGTGCGCTTTGAAAAACTCAGTAATCAGGAACGATGAAAAAAATCATATACTTACTGGCTGCGATTCTTGCATCTGCTATTTCTTCCTGCTCGAAGTCAAATTCGCAATATAACAGGGATATAGAAAATGCCCAAAAGGTGATGCAAAGCAAGGCGGACAGTGCATTGTCCATATTGGAGACAATTGACCCCTATGAATTAAAGGTTGACTCCATACGGGCTAAATATCATTATCTGATGGCTTACGGCCACATGCGCTGCAACCGCTCCATGATAGGCGATTCTCTTATCTCTTACGCTCATGGATATTATCGTGGCAAAGATGTGGTGAGAGACATCCGTAGCGGAATGGCATTTGCCTGGTATAAGTTTTGGGTGGGCGACACTCCCGGTGCAATGGCAATGCTTGATTCTCTTGCGGGTTTGCCCAACGTACCTGATTCAATCATGGTTCAGACATTGAGGACACGTGTATTGCTCGGGGCGGCGGAGTATCAGGGTCGGGAGTTGGTGCCTCTTGCCAAAAGGCTTGAATCTCTTGAAACAGACTCCCTGAGAAAGATTGAGGCAAAATATATGCTTCTTACGGGATACGAATATGCCGGTGAACTGGATTCGGCTCTTTATATCTTAAATGGACTTGCAGACTACGCCCGTAAGAATAAGTGGGGAGACAAACATTTCCAGTTTGAAATAGAACGCGCACAGTTGTTGACCGAACAAGGGAGAAACACAGAGA
>CAMWRH010000127.1 GCA_947176605.1 uncultured Porphyromonadaceae bacterium | reverse complement strand
CTCCTGATAATAACCGATGCCTGCGGTCGCAATCAGGATCTGACCGCCTGAGTGGCGGTGCCAGTTATTGCGGCAGCCCGGCTCAAAGGTCACATTGAACATCGGCACATTCAGCTCCTTGACCTCCGACAGAGGATAGAGGTATGCTGTGCCTGTGAAATTCGGATTCCCCGACATGGCGGTTCCGATCGGATACGGCTGTTCAAACTGCTGTTGGGCAACCGTTGTAAACGAAGAGATTATTGCCATAACGACCACTAATATTCTACTGAGTTTCATGACCTGCCGATATTACAGGATTACTGCCGCTGTCTTCAGCTGGCCGCGCATTATGTAAAGCCCCCTCTGCGGCACCGACACCTCCGACCTGCTCCCCACATATACCACATTCCCGGCCATATCATATACCGTCACGTCCGAATTGCCGTCGGTGGCCACGCCGTCAATTCCCGTAGAGGCTCCGGGAAGCATTCCGATACGGTCGAGCCACTCGTCGACACCCGTGGTGCGCCCGTTTACCGAACCGAATCCCTCAAGATGATCGGCTTCGGGTGTGATTTCCACGATTTTGGCGAGTGTCTCGTCGCGGAAGGTGGCGGCATACGTGCAGAATGGCACAACAGTCTTGCCGGAGAAGTCGTAGCTCTCTGCGAATGTATGTATGATCATCGGAGCCTCGTGCCACCATACAGGGCATCCGATGAATATCACGTCATAATCATCCCAGTCGGCCACGCGCTCCTTGATTTCAGGGCGTGCATCGGTGTCACGCTCTTCGAGCGCCACTTCGGTGCAGGGGGTATATTCCGAAGGATAAGGCACCACCGGCGCGATTCTGAACAGATCCCCTTCGGTCTGCGCGGCGATATACCCGGCCAGACTTTCCGTATTGCCACCCCAGCTGAAATATGCGATAAGTATTCTGCCGGGGTCAGCGGCGCGAAGCGGGAGTGGGGCAAGTGCCGCAGCAGCGGCTGTAACTGCAAGTAAGAAAAGCTTTTTCATAATGTGTCTGTAAGTTTTTTTGCAAAGTTACAGACTTGACGCCGAAGCAGTGTTATGCAAAATACGGTACGAACTGCCGTTTTTTCCGAATCCGCCATCAGACCCTGCGTTTACATTTTATTTAGAAGCCGACTTACTCCCGGTACTGCGTAGGGTTCAGGCCGAGGGTGCGCTGCACGTAGCGGCTGAAATAGGCAGGCGACGAGAAATTGAACATATCCGAGATCTGCACGAACGTGAGGCTCTTGTCGCGCAGCAGCCGCGCTATCTCAAGCGATGTATATCGGTTGATCCAATAGTTGGCCGGGTATCCGCTGACCTTTTTCGACACCTCCGACAGATACTTGGGTGTCACGCAAATGGCATCGGCGTAGTACGACACCTCGCGGTTATGACGGTAATCCCCCTTTTCAAGCATTTCAAGGAACCGGTCCATTATCAGGGCATTCTGCGTAGACACGGAATCCTCCCCGGTAAGGGTGGAATGGAAATCGAAGAAATCGAGTATCGCCGACTGCACGGCGTTGACAAGCAGTTCGCGGTAGAAGTTGTGCGAAGTCTGGTTGAGGCGGTAGTCTATCCAGCGGAAATCGCGTTCGCATACAAACCGCTGTTCGTCGGTCAGGTGCATCACCGGATTAAGAAACAGCGCAAGCTGCCCCCTCATCCCGTAATTCGACTGCGGCGTACAGAGTTCGATAAAGGGGGCCGTGACATACAGGTTCCTTACCGCGAAATCATCCGACTGCCTGATATCATCAAGCAGTTCTCCCTTTCTTACGATCATCAGGTCGCCGTCATTAAACTCAAAGCGGCGCCCGTTGAAACTGAATGTAGAGCTTCCCCCCGTGCATAGCGCGTGGGCCACATAATCCTTATACCGCTCCGTGCCGATACCTTCGATTGAATCGGAGATTATCACATCATTCAACTTTTCCATATGCCCTACATCATTCAACTTTTCCATACTTACAAAGTTAAGAAATTTTCCTTTTGCCCGGGCTTGCACTTTTTTCGGTTATTGATATGATTTTCTCCGCTATCGGTATTTTAGGTAATTTTACCGGTAAAATTTACTCTGCCTGCATTCTGCTCCTTTCGTATCTTTGCGGTCAGTTGAGGCCGGGAGCCCCCGCGTGGGGGCCGGCGGCTTTTCCAACCGGTTCCGCACACTGCGGAATCCCCGACAAACGTAAATAAACCGACTGTAATGAAATACCGTACATTAGGACTGAGCGGACTGAGGGTATCCGCCGTCGGACTTGGCTGCATGGGTATGAGCCACGGCTACGGCACCCCGGCCGACAAACGGGAAATGGCACGTCTGCTCGCCGATGCGGTCGATATGGGGTATACTTTCTTTGACACGGCCGAGATCTACGGCACTGTCGATGATCCGCACGCCAATGAGCTGCTGCTCGGCAAGGCGCTGCGCCCCTATCGCGACCGGATCGTCATTGCCACGAAATTCGGCCTGGAATTCGAGAATCCGGAGGCCGACGGTCCGCACCCGCTGATACCCGACTCCTCCCCTGCCGCGATTCGCGCGGCTGTGGAGGGTTCGCTCCGACATCTGCGCACCGACCGCATCGACCTTTATTACCAGCACCGGATTGACCCGGCGGTAGAGCCGGAGACGGTGGCAGGTGTGATGCTCGACCTTATGAAGGAAGGCAAGATACTCCACTGGGGAATCTCGGAGGCCGACGAGGAATACCTGCGCCGCGCACATGCCGTATGCCGCGTCACTGCCGTGCAGAACCGTTATTCGATGATGGCCCGGTGGCACGAACGAATGTTCCCGGTGCTGGAGGAACTCGGCATAGGGTTTGTAGCGTTCTCCCCTCTTGCCAACGGACTGCTTACCGCCAACTATGACTCCTCTTCGGTATTCGACCCGCATTCCGACTATCGGGCCGCCATGCCGCAGTTCCGGAAGGAGAGCTTTGAAAAGAACCGCGAACTGATCGACTACATCACCCGCCTGGCCGACGAACATCATGCCACCCCATCGCAGATATCGCTTGCATGGATGCTGTGCAAGCGGCCGTGGATTGTGCCCATACCCGGCACACGCCACCTGTGCCGCCTTAAGGAGAATGCCGGAGCGCCTGATGTAATACTGAGTCAGGAGGAGATCGCCCGGATTGACCGTACGCTCGACACGATGCCGATGAGCGAGGTATTCGGCGGTTCGAAAATCGTACAACCTCAAAACGCATTCTGACAGATGGCTCCGAAAGTAATATGTCATATTATGGGATCGGTCGACGGAAGGCTCCTGCCTGACCGATGGACGCTCCCGCCGGACGGTACCCCGCAGTCAGCGCTGTTCAGTGAATATGCCGCGTTAGGAAAATCGCTCGGTGCGGACGCATGGATGTTTGGCAAGGCTACCGCCTGTGAGGCATTCCCTGATAAGTTCATACCCGGGAGCGCTGACAGGGTTCCCGCCGGGAAGGTCCATGCATGGCGCCGCGACTCTGAAAGGCTCTTCATCACCGTTGATCCCGATGCGGATATCCTCTACTCCGACAGCCGCCTCCGTGGCGACAACATACTCACTGTCTTAGGCACGAATGCCACTGCCGATTACTTAGCTATGCTTGAGGATAAAGGGATTTCCTACATCGTGCTTGCCGACCCGACCGATCTGCGCGAAGCGCTGGAGAAGATTCATGAGCATTTCGGCATACACACGGTGGTGCTGCAAGGTGGCGGCATAATCAACGGCGCGATGCTCGCCGCCGGACTGATCGACGAACTGAGTCTCGTAGTGTATCCCGGCATCGACGGACTGGCATCTTCCCCCTCCGTATTTGAGTATCTTGGTGCGCCCGATGAATCTCCGGCAGCCCGACAGTCGCTGCAGCTGCTTGCAGCCGAAGTACGCTGTTACGGGATTGTATGGCTCAGATACCGCTTTCACCATAATGCATGACCTTATGAATATCAGGTATGTCGCAACGGCCTGCGTGCTCTCCCTTACCCTATCCGCAGGCGTAACGGCCCAAAACATTAATCCTACAGTTATGGAAACAAAACAGATTTACAGGGATGTGGATCTAAAGGATGTACTTCCCTATAAGGGTAATCCCTACGGCCTTGTCTACAACAACGCCATTATGAAGAACGAAGCCGGGAAGGTGAATATCCACCCGATTGAATATGATCTGAACGGTCTGAAAATCCGTGCCAACGTCTATACTCCGGCAGGATATGATCCTGCCGGGAAGTATCCCGCCCTCGTCGTGGCACACCCCAACGGAGGCACAAAGGAGCAGGTAGCCGGCAACTACGCGCAGATCATGGCCGGGAAGGGGTATATCACTCTTGCCTTTGACGCAGCCTATCAGGGTGCGAGCGGAGGCGAACCCAGAAGCACCGACAAGCCTGCAAACCGCGTGGAGGACATTCACCGCGCGGCAGACGT
>CAMWRH010000126.1 GCA_947176605.1 uncultured Porphyromonadaceae bacterium | reverse complement strand
GTGCGGGGATGCGTGGGGAGATTTGATGGATAGGGGGGACTGGCGTTCTTCCGGAAGAATGGTGCTTCCGGAAGAATGATGGTTTACAAATATCGGTTGTCAGGTATATATAATGGCAAAAGCAATAGAAAAGAAGCGTATAAGGCTCGATGACGGCAGTTATGCCGATGCGCAGGCTCCGGTGATAGTGTCGGCAAGCCGTAGCACCGACATACCGGCTTTCTATGCGGATTGGTTTTTTGAGCGTCTGCGCCGTGGCTATTCGGCCTGGACGAATCCGTTTAACGGGGTGAGGATGTATGTGGGGTATGAGGATGTGAGGTTTATCGTGTTCTGGTCGAAGAATCCCCGTCCGCTGCTGGAGCATCTTGATTACCTGCGGCAGCGCGGCATAGGGTGCTACATACAGTATACGCTCAATGATTATGAGGCCGAGGGGCTGGAACGCGGGGTGCGTCCGCTTGGCGAGCGTATCGAGACGTTCCGGCTCCTTGTGGAACGGCTCGGCAAGGGGCGGGTGGTATGGCGTTTTGATCCGCTTATACTTACCGACCGTATCGACATGCAGACGCTTCTGAGACGTATAGAGCATATCGGCGATGCGCTGTATGGATATACGGAGAAGCTCGTGTTCAGTTTTGCGGATATCGTATCCTACCGGAAGGTGAAGGGGAATCTGGAGCGTGCGGGTATCCGCTATATAGACTGGACGGAGGAGATGATGCGCGAATTTGCCGAAAGACTTGCTTCGCTTAACCGTAAATGGGGGTATGAGCTGGCTACGTGCGGTGAGCGTATCGACCTGAGTGCGTTTGGGATTGCGAAGAATCATTGCGTCGACGACCGCCTAATCGTGCGTTTGGGTTATCACGATGCGCGGCTGATGGATTTTCTGGGGGCAACGCGCCATGCGATGCCGCAGGCGGGGATGTTTGAGGAATTCGGAGCCGAAGAACTTCCGGACGGTGCAATTCCGCTTCCGGACGGGACGTATGCCGTGATAGGGCGCAATAACGCCGACAAGGGTCAGCGGGAGGCATGCGGATGTATGAAAAGCAAGGATATAGGGCAGTACAACACGTGTCCGCATCTGTGTGAGTACTGTTATGCGAATGCGAGTAAAGAGTCGGCGGTGGCAAACTGGCGCCGTCATCAGATGAATCCCCACAGTGACACGATTACAGGGTGAACACCAACTTGCTGAAAACCTGATAATACAGACTGATGATTATGGCTGAAACAGGAAAGAAACCCGGGACAGGGATGGTGAATGTGGACAGGATTGTGGACAAATGCTATGAGCGTCTGAGTCCGCAGAACCGTACAAGACCGTGGGAGTGCCTAAACCACGGAGTGGATGTGCTTGACACTACGGAGAAGCTTGACGCGTATCTGGCTTCATATGGAGAGATGCACTTCGAGAAATGCCGTCGTGCGATACTGAATTTTCCGTATGATGATTTTGCTACGGGGGCGATGGTGGGCACGTTCGAGATATTCGACTGGGGGTGCGGCCAGGGTATCGGTACGCTTACGCTGCTTGAGGGGTTGGCGAATCATGACCGGTTGCAGAACGTGAGGCGCATCACGCTTATCGAGCCGTCGGAGATAGCGGTGGCTCGAGCGGAGCGGTGGGTGAAATATTCCAGTCATGCCACGACCGAGGTGCGAGTCATCCGGCGACAGATTCCGTCGGATGGGTCGGCTTATTGGGCAGATCTGGATTGCCGTGAGCATACGGCGGTGCATATCTTCTCCAACATCCTGGATATCGGCAGCGTAGGGCTCCGCTGGCTTGCGGAGAGCACCGGTCGCTTATCGGCCAACGGGATATACATCTGTGTCGGACCTAAATTCGGTGGCGGCGTATCGCGTATCAGCGATTTCCATAGGCTGATGGGTAGCCCGGAGTGCTTTTCCGATTATGCGATGTTTCCGGCCGGGCGGACGCGAAGGACAGGGAAGTCGTATGGGATAGATGTGAAATGTTTCCGCCGCAGCAGTGGTGATGCTCTGGATACGGCATACAGGGCGGAGTCGGCACAGCGTCCGATAGATGAATTTGATGCGGAAGGATTGAAGGATCTCCTTACGGAAGGAGAGATTAAAGCCTACAGGGCGCTTGATATGCAAGGAATGCGTTATCTCAGCGAACTGTATGTCAAACCTCGCCTGAGCGTGGAGCGCCCGGACTTCGTGATGCTTGATCCGAAGAAAGGTATGCTGCTTGTGGGGGTATGTGAGAAACCTGAGGATTTCGAGGCGCAATTCCAGCGTCTTGAGGTGATGAAGCGTGCGATTTTTGACACGTATGTCAAGGGGCTGCGACATGACATGGTGATAAATCGGGGTGTGTTTTCAGCGATAAAGACGTGTCTGTATTTCCCTAATGCCTCCACGGAGGAGATAAATAAGCAGTGTAGGGATTGTGAGGATACACTTCGGGGCGAGAAAACCGTTGCTAATTCAGGCGACGGGAGGGAGTCGGGCGGTCTGGAGAAATCGCTTAAATACCTGCTTTGCGTCAATGACGGGAATATGAAGACGGTATTCGGGAAAGCGTATGAACGGTCGGTGGACTGGAGCAAATATTATAAAGAACTCAAGGATCTTGTGAATGGTTCCGACTGGCATTCGCGACTTGACGGTGATCTTGAGTTTAAGCTAACGGCAGAGCAGGGGCGTATAGTGGCCGACGACAAGCCGCTGATGCTCGTAAGCGGAGTGGCTGGAAGCGGGAAGACGCAGATGCTTGCCCATAAGGCGGTGAAGGAGCTGAAGCGAACCGGTCAGCCGGTGCTGATACTCACCTTCAACATCGCCTTGATACAGTATATCCGGATGAGAATCCATGAGGTGGCCGAAGATTTCTACAAAAGTGATATAAAGATTATCAATTACCATCAGTACTTTATATCGATGGCGCGTGCCTATCGCCAACGGATGGGCTGTCGTAGACAATGTGGAGAGAACTGTAAGTTCTGCAAACGGGAGTTCCGTCCCGGCGTGACATTATGGGATTCTTACACATTCACTAACCCAATATTTTTCGATGGTCTGAACATAAATGAAAAACATAAATATCAGACGATTATCGTGGATGAGGGTCAGGACTTCGAACCGGAATGGATTCAGTTGGTGCATAAGAATTTCCTTAAAGAGGGAGGCCGATTTGTGATATTCGGTGATGGCGACCAGAATATCTATGAGCGCAGACAGGATAAAGAAACCGGGTTGCCCGGATTCTCGATAGACTGGAACCGACCGGTGCATCATCGTCTGGCTAACCGTGTAAGTAAACGATTGCTTAATCCGCGTATCGCCTCGCTGGCAAGCGAGTATGCGGAGGATGCCGGATTCGGGCAGGCAATCCGGACGGATGATGAACTGGCGAGCTTGATGTTCGGTTATAAAATGGGTTACTGGTATACTGATGCTTCACTCACTTCCCGCCAGCTTGCCGATGGTATCCGCTGGATAATCGGCAAAAACGGACTTGATCCGCGCCATACCGTAGTGCTGATGGAAGAGCTGAAAATGCTGCGCCAATGTGATTACGATTACCGTAAACAGAGCGGTCTGTTTACCCAGACATCGTTTGAATATCAGGAGATATATGACTATCTTCTTCATAATAATGAGGAAGATGAGGAAAGGTATATTGATATTGGAGATTTATACAAAATCCGGCATGAAGTGAGTCGATTCGGTATGGTGAAATCCGGTCAGACGGATATGCAGAAGTATCACGGTAAAGAGCCGATGTATGTCAATAAACTGGCTGCACAGTTGGAGGTGAAGGATCTTCGCAGAGTTCAGAAAGTGCATTTCACCACGATGTGCAATTGCTTGAAATTCGCGACGATAGCGAGTTTCAAGGGTTGGGAGGCAAAGAATGTGATTGTGGTGGTGAAGAATCCGGACATGGAGGATGGAAACGTTGAGCTACGGGGAAATTCAGATGCGTTGCTTTATACGGCCTTGACCCGTGCGCGCGAGAATCTGTTTGTAGTTAACATTGGTAATGTAGAGAAACATGAATTTTTCAATGGAAGAATTAAGAACGAAGTTTACGATTGATGAGAAGCGCATCATAGTGGCGATACTTGTGGCCGTGATGGAGGCCGATGGTATCATTGATCCGCGGGAGATGCGTTATCTCGGGGAGGTGCTTGATGCTATGGGGTTGCCGGAATCGGTGGTGGAGAGTATCGAGGACTGGGATATGAGTCTTGTATACAGGTATTTCAGGGAAATGCCGGCGGATAAGCAGGAGGAGGCCAAGCGTCTGTTTGTGGGGATGGCCGAGAGTGATGAGGTATCTGATCCTCGAGAGCTTGATATCATCGATCAGTTGTGATGCCCGCTCTTCCGATTGCTGAAGCCCGGGTGCCGGAGCGGACCACAGGGCTGAAGCCGCTGTGGCGTGGCAAAAAAGGGGCTCGCGGTGGGATGCCCTCCCTTCGCTAAAGCTCGGGCGCAGGACTACGA
>CAMWRH010000125.1 GCA_947176605.1 uncultured Porphyromonadaceae bacterium | reverse complement strand
ATCCCCTGCCGTCCCCTCTTCCCGCCTGCCCGCTCCCTTCGTCCTCAGCTCAAAAGCCCCATCTCCCCTTCACTGTAGGGACGCACGCCGGTGCGTCGGCCCGGTTGCGAAGCTCCCCCGCGTCAGCCTGTGCCTCGTAGTCCTGCGCCCGAGCTTTAGCGATGGGAAGAGCCGGCCCGTGCTTTAGCGATGGGAAGAGCCCGCCCGAGCTTTAGCACCCCGAGGATTAAAAATTACCTTTTCCACTTCACGGATTTGCAGATTCAGAGGGAATTGATTAAATTTGCCTTCCCAATACCCTTATTTCACCATGAATCAGAGAACTTCTGTCAAATCCAAGCTCGCAGTAATGAACTTCCTCGAGTTCGCCATCTGGGGCACGTATCTTACTTGTATAGGCAACTACCTCGGCGCCAATGGTCTGGGAGGTGAGATCTCACTCTTCTACGCTGTCCAAGGGGTGGTATCGATTTTCATGCCCGCAATCATGGGTATTCTGGCCGACAAGTTCATACAGCCTCAACGATTACTCGGTCTTTGCCATCTGGCAGCAGCGCTCTTCATGGGCCTCGCATGGCATTATGGGTATACGCATCCGGGGAATATTGAATTCGGCACGATCTTCACCCTTTACACCTTATCCGTGGCGTTCTTTATGCCCACCATCGCCCTCGCAAATACGGTGGCTTTCTCCACTTTGAAACGCAACGGAATGGATACGGTAAGCGATTTCCCGCCGATCCGCGTGCTCGGCACGGTGGGTTTTATCGCAGCAATGTGGTTTGTCAACGGCTTCTATATCTACGACGGCCACTGGGGCTACATGCTCTCCAACCCGCTTGGCGACTCCTCTCCTTTCGATCCCAGATTCCAGTATACGGTCAATCAGCTTGCTCTCTGCGCAATCGTTGGACTTTGCCTTGCGCTCTACAGCTTCTTCCTCCCCTCTTGCCCGCTCGTGAAGTATGCACCGGGCAAAAAGCCCTCGCTGGCCGAATCCCTCGGACTGGATGCCTTCAGACTGTTCAAGACTCCACGGATGGCCATCTTCTTCATCTTCTCGATGCTGCTCGGGGTCTCGCTGCAGATCACCAACGGCTATGCCACGCCGTTCATCACTTCGTTCAAGGCTATGCCCGAGTATCTTGATTCATTTGCCGCCAACAATGCCACTCTCCTCACTTCGCTCAGTCAGATTTCAGAGGCCTGCTGCATACTGCTCATACCGTTCTGTCTGCGAAAATTCGGCATCAAGAATGTGATGCTTATCGCTATGGGGGCATGGGTACTCCGCTTCGGTTTCTTCGGAATCGGCACCCCCGCAATGCCCGGTGTGATGCTTTTCATTATATCGATGATTGTATACGGTGTGGCATTCGACTTCTTTAATGTCAGCGGCGCCCTATACGTCGAACAGGAGACTGATCCCAAAATGCAGGCTTCGGCACAGGGACTCTTCATGCTGATGACCAATGGCGTAGGCGCCACGCTCGGTATGCTCGGCGCCGGCGCGCTCGTCAATCATTTCTGCCACTATGAGGGTGAGTATATGGTGGGCAACTGGAAGAGCACCTGGCTGATATTCTCGGCTTACGCCGCAGTAGTGATGATTCTTTTCCTTCTGATTTTCCGGTCGCCCGGATCAGGCAAGGCGGAGATCTCAGAGGCCAAAGCCGCTGATACCGGCAACGGAGGCGACGGATTCGTCAATTCCTGAATACGACTCTCCCCCTCTCCCCTCTCTCACCGACAAACACCGACCCCAGATTCTGATGATACAGTTCTTTGCTCCAGATATCGAATCCACAGGAATCCTCCCCCCGGAGGATTCCTTGCATTGTATCAGGGTATTGCGTCACCGCGTAGGTGATACGATCTCCGTAATCGACGGACACGGCCATCGATTCGAATGCCGGATCATTGCCGACGACCCGCGTGCCACAGCCGTAAACATCATCTCTTCATCTCTGATACAGCCCCACTGGGGATGCCGCTTCTGGCTTGCTGTGGCTCCCACCAAGAATATGGACCGTATGGAATGGATGGTGGAGAAGGCGGTGGAGATTGGTGTCGACCGCATCACCCCGGTGCTCTGCGCACATTCTGAACGGAAGGTGCTGAAGACCGAGCGGCTGCAGAAAATCGCAGTAGCCGCCATGAAGCAGAGTCTTAAGACCACTCTCCCCATAATCGATCCCCTCACGCCTATACACAGTTTCCTGCAGATGCCGCACGCCGGGCAAAAGTTCATGGGATACTGCGATGCCGCCTATCCTCGACTCTCGCTGGCACGCGAGTATTCCCCCGGAGCAGATGCCACTGTGCTGATCGGTCCGGAAGGCGATTTCTCTCCCGAGGAGGTCGGGCAGGCCGTAAAAGCGGGGTTCGTGCCGGCTACTTTCGGACAGAGCCGTCTGCGCACCGAGACGGCAGCCATCGTGGCCCTCGACACGCTGCATATCGTGACTTCGCTCGCCGAGGCGCAATCCACCACACAGTACCCCGGCATTGCGGCAAGCCGTGAACCATAGGCACCACGCATTTGTTAAAATTGCAGTGATGATGACTACCGGTGTTGCCATCACGCCCCCGATGCCCGGCATCAGATATACCAATGCTGCATTCGCTCGAGATCATGACCGGAATCAGCTTATCAACATAATTCGAAATTTAACACTATAACTATATGAAACTCTTGAAACCTCTGTGCTGTCTGGCTTTGTGCGCATCGTTCATGTGCTCGGCCCAGCAGATCAATCCTATCACAAAGGCCATGCTCAATGGCTACAGCGAGCTCCTGAAGGAGAATCCCAAGGATTATCAGACTCTCTACGAACGCGCAGCACAGTACTATTCCCTCTCCCGATACGATGACGCCCACTCCGATCTGGTCAAGGCGATCGAATATACTCCCGCCAAGGAAAAGGCGCTCCGCGAAAGCGAACTTTCTCTTATGGCCGATGTGGCTATCGAGATGAAGAATTACGATCTCGCCTTAAAGTCGATCGACGAGGCTCTGGCGCTCTCTCCCGGCAATTACGCATATACATATAAGAAAGGCAATATCCTCCTTTATCTCAACCGTCCGGAGGAGGCATACAAGGTATTCGCATCAATGCAGGCCATGAAGACACGCAGCCAGGAGGCATACTTCGGCATGGCAAAGGCCTGCATCGCACAGAAGAAATACGCCGAGGCTGAAGACCTCATGAAGGAGGCCGAAAACGCCGATGTGGCAAATTATCTGACATACTGCCGCCTGGGCGACCTCTACATGGATATGGATCAGCCCGAGAATGCTGCCACCAATTATCTGCTCGGATTCACCATGGCCAAGGATTCGCAGCGTCCGCTGGAATCACTCATATCTCTGGCCGCCAAAAACTATAATGCCGTGGCCACGGCTCTCGATTTCGCAGCCGAAAAGGCCGAAAACCGTCTCCCGATACTCTTCCTCAAGGGTAATATCGCATGCGAAAGCGGTAATTTCAGCCAGGCCGATGTGGCCCTGACGAAGCTTCTTTCGGATTTCCAGGAGGCCAAGATCCCCGGTGTATACGCAAAGCTCGCACAGGCAAAACTGGGAGAAAACGACCTCTCCGGTGCGCTTCAGGCCATCGACAACGCAATCACCCTCGGTGGTGGAGCAGCCGAATACGCCCTGAAGGCGCAGATTGATCTCGCCAACGGAGATGCAGCCAAAGCCCTGCAGGACGCTTCGAAAGCTCTTACTCTTGATGCAAATTCCACTGATGCCATGATGGCGAAGGCCAAGGCACAGATTGCACTCAACGACGGCAACGGTGCCGTTGAGACTCTCAATGAAGCTATAATGGTGCAGCCCGACAATCAGGAGGCTCTGCTGCTTCGCGCCTATACCAATCAGGAACTTCTCAAAAACACCCGTTCCGCAATAGCCGACTTCAACCGCATCATCCTTGAGGAAGACACCACCTTCCCCGGCATCACCTACAAGGCACTTGCCCAGACAAAGGCAGGCAAGAAGATGGATGGCGACGCCAACGTAGAAGCAGCCCTTCAGGGCACACCCACCAAGGACGACTACTACTGGGCTGCCGTATACTACTCCCAGACCGGCAATCTCGAAAAGGCCAAGGATATGCTTGAAAAAGCCACATTCAACGGCTATCAGAACCAGTATGAGATCAAGACCGACAACACCCCCTGGCTCAACATCGGTCCGATCCGTCATCTGGCCAAATAACCCGAATTACATTTCATAGACCTTCATATCCCCGACGGGGTGCGGCAATCCTGCCGCACCCCGTTTCCTTATCCCCCGCCGAAATCCTAATACCCAAAGCCGAAAGCCCTCGCTAAAGCCTAATACCGAAAGCCGAAAGCCCAAAGCCTAATGCCTAAAGCCTAATGCCTAATACCTAAAGCCCAATGCCTAAAGCCTAAAACAAAAAGGCTCCCCATCGCTGGGAAGCCTTGCATTCTGTAGCCGATCCGGGACTCGAACCCGAGTCTCCACCGTGAGAGGGTGGCGTGCTAACCGCTACACTAATCGGCCATCGGTTATTATCTTGTAGTCGATCCGGGACTCGAACCCGAGTCTCCACCGTGAGAGGGTGGCGTGCTAACCGCT
>CAMWRH010000124.1 GCA_947176605.1 uncultured Porphyromonadaceae bacterium | reverse complement strand
TATAGTGTTGTCGCTCCGCGACAAAGAGGAGAGAGTGTGGTCTTTATCCGCGCACTGGCTGCTTCGGCTACGCCTCGCCGCCAGTACGCTTAACAGGCCATGCAACCGCTCCGCGGTTAGGTAAGCCTAAAACCTAACGCCTAAAGCCTAAAGCTTCACTCCTCCCTGCGGCGGTCGCGACAGGTCGCGACCCTACGAAATTCCCTAAAACCTAACACTAATATTACAGGATATGGCGCCCCTTGGTTAATGACGACAAAGCCGGCGACACATTACAGGATATGGACAGGATATGGCACCCTTATTTCATGAAGACGAAGTAGACGGCGAGAATCAGGCAGACGAAGGCTGCGAAGTGATTCCAGTGCAGGGTCTCCCCTTTGAAGAAGAATACGGTAAATAGGGTAAATACGAGCAGTGTGATCGCCTCCTGGATCACTTTCAGCTGCAGCAGGGAGAAGTGGCCGCCGTTGCCGGCGAATCCGTAACGGTTGGCGGGCACCTGACAGAAGTATTCTATCAGGGCTATCCCCCACGACACAAGCACCACCACGTAGAGCGGCGTATTGGATGTGATCACTTTCGCTTCCTGCAGTTTCAGATGACCGTACCATGCTACAGTCATAAACACATTGGCCACTACAAGAAGCAGTATTGTAAGCCATGCACTCATTTTAGCTTTATATTTATCTTTACATGGGCACAGAGCGCGTCACTCCTTCGGACTTACGCCACTGCCGCCACTATTAATAACAAACACCCTTCCCCTTCGGATTATTGCACTCCGCGCCGCTTCCATGAGGGATTGTGAATATGCGGCGCGCCCGACGGGGAACGTGGGTATAGGATACATGTGATGCTGATGTATGCCGGGTGGAATCATGCGGGGGGACATGAGGAGGAGTGGCAGGTTATGCAAAGGGGCGCACCAGGCAAGTGGCGCGCCCCTCGGCATGAAAAGATATCTGATTGTAGTGGTCAGATCAGCTCAGGATCACTTTACGGCGATCTTTTTGGCGGCTCCGTTCTGACGGACGATGTAGATACCCTTTGCAAGGTGCTCTACGCTGTGGCCCAGTCGGGCTCCGCTCATGTCGTAAACATCATAGGGTGCGTCGAAGTCGATTTCTCCGTCTGCGGCGGGGAGGGTGTCTACTCCGGTCAGGTCACTCTTAAGCATAATCTTCAGTCCACCTGCGGCATTTGCAGGAATAAGGAGTGAGTTACCTTCCATAAGGTCGGTCACATCTTCCTGATTAAGATATACGGCATAGAGTTCCTCACCTTCGGGGATGTTGATGAAGATGCGTGTAGCTGTGCCGGGCACCAGACCCGCACCGTCGAAGAGGCGGGCAAACGAGCGACCCTCAAGTGTGCCGGAACGCTGTGCGGCACGGCGCACGGCGCGGGCCTTGGCCATCACGCGCTCTGCGGGTTCTACTACGTTCTCTTCAGCCGACTGCTCGGCCATCTCTTCGAGATAGTCCTCGCGAAGCAGTTCCTGATAGTCCTCTTCCGGTACGGCGGAAACCTCCACCACCTGAGGGATGATTACCGGCAGACCGTTCTTCAGCTTTGTGAAGCTCCCCCATTCGGCGGCGTTGAGGTAGGCGCGGAATGCGTCCTGCGGGATAATCAGGGAGATGTAGCGGTTGCGGATGCCGGAGAATACGTTGCGTGCGGCGCTCGGGGCGGTGCTTGAGGCCGAACTGATGGTGGCCAGACGGTTGTCGCCGCTGAAGAGCATGGTGCCAAGGGATGTCACTGATGCCGGGAAGCTGGCGCTCACCAGTCGCGGACATGCCGCAAACATATATTCCTGCACCTGGTTCACACCTTCGGGGAGGTTGGCCGTCACCATACGGCGGCAGTCGGAAAATGCGCCGTTGCCGAATGAAGTGACACCGGAGGCGAACTCTATGTCGCGAATATCAGTGCCCGCGAATGCGTAGGAGTCAATCGATTCTACGCTCTCGGGAAGTATCACCTCGTCGAGCATACGGCAACCATTAAATGCATAATCCGGAATTGCAGAAAGGCGCGTGGCGCTCATATCCACGCGTTCGAGCATCGAGCAGCCGGCGAATACGCTGCCACCCATCGATTCGAGCGACTCACCGAGAGTCATGCCGCGCAGTCCGTGACAGTCGCGGAATGCCTCGCCGCCGATTGTGGTGACGGCTGCGGGAAGCGTAGCGAATGTGATGCGCGGAGAGTTGGCAAACGCACGGTCGCCTATTTCGGTCAGGCTCTCGGGGAGGGAGGGGATTGAGAGCATGGCGCAGTTTGCGAATGCATTACCGCCGATACGGGTGATTCCCTCGGGGAGGATGATCTCCTTGAGCGAAGAACCATCAAATTCATAGTCGCCCACTTCGGTCAGTCCGGTGGTGCCGCTGAGGTCGAGCGTCACGAGTCCCTGCATGTTGCGGGCCACGAGCGCAAGGTCGTTCTGCGTCATCGGACCGAAAACCTTCATCCCTGTCACTACGGCGGGCATAAGGCCCGATGTGGTGCGGATCTCCTCGGTGATGGCGTAATCGCCTGTCATATACACCTCGATTTCGGTCTCGCCGTTCTCAAGGATATTGGGAATCTGTTTCCAGCGGGCGTTGCGCTCATATACGCTCTTGCGCCCGGCATTTACTATCAGCACGAGGTTGTCGTTGATTTCCTGGCTGAAGGTCAGGGCCTCGGAGAGTGTCGGGGGATTGCTGCTCTTTACGCTAAGCACCTTCAGGCGGCAGTCCTCCGGATCGATGGCCTCGGGACCGATTGATGCGACCGATGCGGGAAGATTGAGCACATTCGGGCGTCCGCAGCTACCCGCCGGGAGTTCGCGGATACCGCTGTTGACGGTAAACTCACCGAACTCCACACCGTTAAATGCGTATTCACCTATTGTCTCTACGGTAGAGGGGAGTTCGAGCACTCCGATGGAGGATACCATCCCGTACCATGATCCCCATGGTTCTTTTACACTAAATGCTTCGGCACCGATATTCTTCAATCCCTCGGAAAGTGTAAGTTCGCGGATCGGGTTCATGCAGAATGCACGGTAAGGTATTTCCTCAAGCGCACCACCTATCGATACGATTGAGATGTTGGAGTTTTCAAACGCCGACTTCCCAAGCGATGTAAGCCCCTGCGGGAGATTCACTTTGGTAAGGGCGGTATGTGCAAATGCACACGAGTCGATAGCAGCTACGGATGCGGGGAGCACTATTTCATCAAGCGCGCTGCAGCGGTTGAAGCATTCGTTGCCGATGGCGGTGGTGCCTGTGGGGAGATATACCTTATAGAGGGCTGTGCAGTCGCGGAATGTTGCGGGCTGCAGTTCGGTGATATCGGCCATCAGCGCGGCTTTCTCAAGGGAGGTCGCACCCTCGAATGCACCCTCGCCGAGATATGCCAGATCTTCGGGGAGGTCGATCTCAGTGATTGATGTGCAGGCACGGTATGCATAGTCGCCGATTGACTGAAGTCCGGCGGGGAATACGGGGTTTTCGAGAAGTTCGCAACCGTCGAACGCATGTTCGCCGATCTCCTCAAGAGTTGAGGGGAGTTCCATGGCGAACACCTCCTTCTGATTCCAGAAAGCGTAGGCACCGATTTTGCGCAGCTGATAGGGAAGGATTACCTCATCGCTGAACCTGATGCCGGCCAAAACATAATCCGGAATTTCAGTCAGATTCTCATCAAACTCCTGAATATTCACCTCAATCCCTCCGGCATAAGCCACACCGCCGGTGCGGTAAGGATTGGAGTTGATGTTCCCCAACTTCACGTTGGCCATCCAGTCGGACCAGTCGGCGAAATTTACGCGCGGAATATTCACATGCGCGAACGCATCCTCGTCAACCTCCAGTATACCCTTCGGGATATTAAGCGCGGTGATACCGTCGCACATGGCAAATGCAGGCTTTGCGATACGTGTCACCCCTTCCGGGATAGAGAATTCACCCTCAAAGGTAGCCGGCACATAGTAGAGAGTCTTCCCCTCATCAGCATATCCGATGCCATCGGTATCAAATACGATGGTGACATCGTTTGGATAAGCGAACGGCTCGGCTATATCATTATAATCCGCATCCCAGTCATAGGGCTTCCATCCTTCGATATCGTCAAGATATTCCGGATATATGATTTTTGACGGCCTGCCTGTGATAACGCCCCATTCCAATACCTCAATACCGTTACCGAGTGCGACCGATTGAAGTCCGAAATTAAACGCTTCTTGCTTGATTGTCTTCACAGAAGAGGGTATTGCAATCGAACGGATATTCCAGCAATATGCGAATGCGCCGTTACCTATTGTCACCAGCGACTCCGGGAAATAGACTGAACTAAGGTTATCACAGCTGATAAAGGCATCATGTTCAATCTCGGTCACAGTTTCAGGGAGCAGCACGGATGTCAGGGAATCACAGTCTTTAAATGCATTCTCACCGATTACTTTCACATTTTCGGGGAACTCCACAGAAGTGAGCGCTGTGCACCCACTGAACATATCTGTCGGTATTCTCTCCAGATTTACCGGAAGTTTGGCAGATTCCAAACTGGAACAAGCGCTGAAGGCACATCCCTCAATCCCGGTCACACCTTCAGGTATAGCGATGGAGGTCAGTGAGGTACAGTTGGAGAAGGCACCATAGCCAATCTCGGTTACACCTTCCGGTATGGCGATGGAGGTCAGTGAGGTACAGCCA
>CAMWRH010000123.1 GCA_947176605.1 uncultured Porphyromonadaceae bacterium | reverse complement strand
ATCGGGAGTGGCGGGGATATCCCGGAGGTCGGCTTCCTCGTAGGTGATATCCTCGATGTCGATTGTTTCGGCCGAGTACTTTTCTATAAGTTCGCGGATGCGCTTCTCCACATTCGGGATCGGACGGATGCCGAGCACCGTGGGATCCATCGTGGCCACAAACGGCTGCACCGGCATGGCCGCCGCATCCGTCTCCTCCGGATCATCGAGATCCACACGGTTATACTTCGCATACGAAGCGGCCACACGCTCCATCGTGCGCAGGTCACCCTTCTCCTGGGCCGCGCGGTAGATCTCCATCATCATCTCATTGGAGCGCCAGCGGTGGAATGCCCGTTTCGAGTCGGTCAGCGTCGGGAGTATCTCGCGCACGGCCCGCAGGTCGGAATACGCCGTGGCCTCGCTCACGCCGTATGTGCGGCATATATCCGCCACGACCTCACGGTGCGAACGCGTGGGGTTGGCCACCATCAGCTGGTGCATGTCGCGGATGCGGATCAGTTTCTCGACCGTATCGGCCGGATACCGCGTCAGCAGTTCCGAGCGGTCGGCATAGAGGTCGGCCCTGCAGGCCACGAGCGCCGACACATTCATCCTTCAGCCGTCTCCTTCCCGCCGGCCGCCGGAGCCGCCGAGTCATAGCGCTCCCAGTTGGAGATATAGAGCTTCTCCGTGTCGAGCAGTTCGCGCACGAACGCATACACATCCGAAGCGCGGCAGGCCGTAAGCTGGCGCCCCGCCAGCTCCATCCGGATGCGCAGGTGGAGCTGCTGCATCTTGCGGCGCACCGCCAGATTATCCACATACAGCTGCCGGATCTCCTCCGGCAGACTCTCATGGTCGGGGCGGGCACCGAAACCCGAGGCACGTGCCGCCTCCTCGCCGGCCGACGCCTCCGACTCATCGATGCCGTCGGCCTCCATGCGGGAGGCCGCGTCGCGGCTCATCCGGGTCAGCTGGTCGAGCGTCAGGTCGGCCACACGGAAATCATAATGCTTCTGAATCTGATACTCCACCATCGCCGCGTGGCGTGCGGGGTCGTGCATCACCGCCGCGTATTGCAGACGGTTGCCCGTCAGCCGGAGCAGCAGCGCGGCCCCGTCGGCCACGGAGCGGTCGGCGGCGGGAGTCTCCAGCCATTCCTTCAGCCGGAGCGTAAAATTACTGTCGAAAGCCATAAAGCAGGGGGAAAGAGGATAAACCAAAGGCCCCGCGCAGCCCACTGAGGGGTGGCGGGGCCACATACACCAATAAAATCTATACTAACAGAGCAAAATCAGAGGTTTCAAAGCTGATGGGGCGCATCAGGCGGCCGAGAGGGTGATGGTGCCCTCCTCGGTGGGGATGTCGCCGGTCCAGAACGGGCAGCCGATTATATCGGTGCTCTGCGCCTCGAGCGTGGTGGCCAGATCTCCGGTCAGACCCTGGCCGGAATCCTGCTTCACGGTGCCCTTGAAGTCGCCGTACTTATTGCGGAGCAGACGCCAGCGCCCCTTGTTGTCCTGGAAAATGATGTCGCAGGGGGTATTGTTGATCGACAGACATATCCCCGTGGCATCCTCATCGATCGAGGGGTAGATGAACGTGATCTTATTCAGCTGCGACTGGCAGGGGATCTCCCCCTGCGGTTCGGACGTGTACTGATTCTTGTTGGGGATACCCTCCAGGAAATGGAACACGCGGTCGGCGCGGAGCTCATATTTGCCGGTGGCAGTGGCCGAAGTGGCGCGGCCGAGCGCGTCGACCGGCACCTCGGGGCGTGTCACCACATTGCTCGAGGCCGTGAAATATATTCGTTTGCGGATGCCGGGGAGTTCGGTGTTACCCTCACACCACTCGGCGCTCTGCTGAAGCGCCTGGCATTTTGACTGGTATACTGTAGCCATAATAACGGAGAATTTCGGGGGTTAGGGGATTCAGGCGGTCTTCTGCACCACGAGCATACGGCGCGGATCGATCGACTCAAACTGCACGCCGAAGAAAAGGCGCATCTCCAGAGTCAGCACATCGGGGCCGTACTTCTCCACGGCGATGCGCTCCTGGTCGCTCATCTGGTCCATGCCGACGAGCATATTCGAGCGCGGGCACACATGGATATACTTCGAGCCGGCCTTTTCGGGCAGAGGCACTATGATCAGACGCTTGCCCGAGCCTTCTACGGCCACCTGGTCGTAGCGGTCGTTATACACCAGGCCCGAATGCGTCATGCAGTAGGCCTCGTTATAGGCGTCGGCATCCTCCGGAGCGCAGAACAGGAAACAGTCCTCACGGCGCAGCAGCGGGTGCATGGCGTAGAGAATTTCCTTAAACACATCGACGGCGTTGACGTTCGAGATCTTCGGGATCACCTTCAGATTCTTATTTGCCTCCGAGATGTTTCCGGCGGCCACCTCGCGGTCGGTGATTGTGTCGAACCCGTCGAAAAGGTCGTGGGTAGTCTCGCCGGCCTCATTGCGTTCGCCGCCCCAGAGGGCGTAACTGAGGTCCTCGCCGACACCCTTGCCGACCAGCGCGATCACCTCGCGGGCCGTGGGGGTGCTCTTAAGCGCATCGCCCATGGCCTGGGCCGCGCGGTGGCCGAGCAGTGTGGAGATGGCCGACGACGGTTCGAAATCGGCATTGGCCGAGCCGAAATACGTGGTAAGCGGGCGGAGCTTCACGTCAAGATTCACATCCTGACGCTTGCCCGCCTTATAGGGGTGGAGCTGCACGCGTGCATTGGCCGAGCCTACGAGCTCAGTGCCGCGCACGTCCACGCGGGGAGTCATGTACCGGAGCTGGTCCTTCAGGGCCAGCGAGGGGAGTTTGAGGAGCGGACCGCGGTACTTGATCGCCGCGTCCTGGAACTCCTTCAGGTCGAAAGAGAGAGAACCTGCCATATTCTGAAAAATTATGGGGTGTAGGGGTGGTGGAATTGATGATTAACGGATATCAGGGGAGCGCATCGTAAAGCTGACGCGCCTGGGCCATCTCACTGGCATAGGCGGCCATACGGCCTACCTGCGCCGACGGAGCCGCCTCGGCGGCGGGAGCCGGATCGGCTGCGGTATTGACTACTGAGGAAGTGGAGTCGGCCGGAGCGGCCTCCAGTTCGGCGATGCGTGCATTGGCGGCATCGAGCTGCGCCTGAAGTTCGGGTACGGTGGGCATAGCGGGTTGGGGTGTTACGGGTATTGATCGGGAGGCCTCCGGAGCGGCGGGGGCGTGTGCCTCCGGCGCGTCATGGGTGTCGGCGGCCCGGGTTGAGTCAGTGTCGGCGGCGGGTGTCACGCCGCACATGGAGGGGGTGGAGTCGGCGGGCTGACCGGATCGCGATGATGCGAAAGCGCCGCGCACGGCGCGGATGATGCGCTCCATCAGCGGCGGCTGCGCGGTGTGTGCCGAATCCGGCAGCGGCGGGAGCCCCGCCTCATGCAGGGCCATCACCATCGAGCGCGGTATCGGCTGCGCCTCCCGGTCGGCCTCCGGAGTGATCACTTCATCCACAAAGCCCCATTCCAGGGCCTGGTGGGCAGTGAGCCACTTGTCCTCGGCCATGAGGGCCGCAAGTTCGTCGGCGCTCTTGCTGCACCGGCGGGCGTACATGGCCGCCAGCGTGGAGTCGAACGTCTCCAGATCGGCCGCACTGGCCTCGATGCCGGCGGCGAGCTGACGGAGGTCGGCGGAGTTCTGCTGCTTCCAGATGTCGATGAGATAGGATGAACGGTGCACGAGCCAGAAAGCCGAGTCATCGATCGTGACGCGGGCCGCATTGCAGGCGATCACGGTGGCCGCACTGGCATTCATGCCGGAGTAATGCACATGCACGTCGCCATGGCGGGCGAAAGCCGCCGCCACGCGCAGGGCCGTGTCGAGCCGTCCGCCGGGCGAACTTACGAGCACATGAAGCGGCTGACCGCTCTTCTGCTCGACGCACCACTCCACGAAGTCGGCATTGAAGTCCCAGCCTCCAACGTCGCCCCTGAGGAATATGTCGTATTCGGGTGTTGCCATTATCGGGGGGAGAAAGAATGATAAAAAACTTACATCGGCGAAATTAACCTCCATCACGCGGGCGCGAAAGGACAGGGCGCCGGGGGCGGAAAGAGGCAGGGCCGGAGATATTTCGCAACATCTCCGGCCCTTACGGCTAATTTACTAACCTAATAGATTACGAGTAATGAGAAGATTCAAGTAATATTGGTGAACCAAAAATACGAAAATCTACCAAACAACAATTAACACTTACATAATGTCAGAACTAAATCTACAATCAAACTATGAAAACATCACCTAATCGGTCATGAGAATCAGCGGCTGTACGGTGACGGGCGCCGTGAGGCACGTCACCTTGCATCGGGCGCCGGAGCGGCCGGAAATCTCGCCGGTGGTGGATTCCACCGTCAGGCGCGGATGCGGCGCGTGGCGGCGTCCGAGCAGTGTGACGTTGCCGTGCTGGTCGTAGACCAGCCACGCCAGCGCACCGGCGGGGAGCCTCGGCGCCTCCGGCGATATGAACGAGAGCGTGCCGCCGTCGGAAGAGCCGGATCGGCCCGCTTCGCAGGTCACCACGCACTCCGGCATATCCACGAAACATATTTCCACGGCATCGGCGGCGAATATTGCCGGCAGCCCGCGACGGGCGCGGTCGGCGATATCTGCCGGAATGGATGCGGCGCTGACTGCGAGAATGCGGCTTATGCCCGGGATGCGTGTGGTCATGGTGTCGGGGTCGGGTTGGGGT
>CAMWRH010000122.1 GCA_947176605.1 uncultured Porphyromonadaceae bacterium | reverse complement strand
CGGTGTTTGCCCCTGTGATTGAGAAATTTCTCAAGGAACATCTGTTTGCCGACATTTTCGCCCGCGACCTTCTTTCGTGGCAGGACCGCGAACTTGCCACAGTGTCGATAATAGCCGGAACGGGTGGGGCAGAACCGATGGCGGCAGCCCACATGGGGATATGCCGCCATCAGGGTATTACGCCCGATCAGCTCTCGGCTCTGCTCAATATCATCGAGACCGGACTGGGGCGAGGGTATTCCGAACCGCTGCGCCGCTATGTGGCAGAGTAGGGGAGAGTGCCGGTTATGACAGGTCGGCGATGGTGTCGGAATTCTGGTTGTAGGCCTTGGCCACGCACTTCCACTCGCCATCGAGTTTGAGCATGAGGAGGAAGTCGGTGAAATTTATTGATCCACCCCAGCCCTCTTCGAGCACGCGCACCACGGCCACCGTCTCCTCCACGGCCAGCACATCGATGCGGGCCTTGAAATCCGCTCCGGCGCCCACGGTATCCACATTGCGGTAGAACTGCGCGATGGAGCCGCGCTCAACGGTGCCGTTTAGTATGCCGAACAGTACGGCATCGTCGGTGAAGAGCGTTCTTGCGTGCTCGCTGTTGCCTTCGGCAACGCTTTTTACGAACTTCTCAGCGGCCTTTGCCACTGCATCGTATTCCTTGATTTCGTTTCGCATATATTCAGTTATCTGTCTGATTTTATCTGGCGGGGAGGGGACTGAGGTCTTCCTCCCCGCCAGTGGGTTTTACGGTTGCAAAGTTACGATGGGAAATGCCTGAAAACAAGTACCGAAAAATTATTCCGCTACCGAAAAATTATTCGGTGTTTCGGAATCAGGAAGTTATTGATTAACTTTGCGGAAACAAACCGGAGCATATGCTCCTCAAACCCACATCACCTTATGGCATACGAAAGGAAAATACCTGTAGACATGGATTGCCCGTTGCGGCTTACGATGAGTCTGATCGAGTCGAAATGGAAGTCGTGCATACTTGACGAGTTGCGCGACGGCACCCCTCTGCGTCCCAGTGAAATCCACCGGTGTCTGCCGGAGGCGACTCCCCGTGTGCTCGACATACAGCTGAAGGAAATGGCGGACGACGGTCTGGTGGAAAAGACGATATATCCGGAGCTTCCTCCGCGCTCCGAATACAGAATCACCGATCTCGGCCGGTCGCTGCTCCCGATCATCGACCTGATGCTCCGCTGGGGGGAGGAGCATTATTACATCTTCGAGCGTAAATACGGCAGGAAGTGAGTAGGAACGGGTATCCGGCACGGGAGATTGCCGGTGCCGGAGTGTGACCTGTCTTACCGAAAGATATACCCGGATTACGGATTCGGAGACGGGAAGTATTGCAGTGCCAACGGATTATGACTAAATTTGCAAAAAAACAACCGCATATGGAAATCTACGAGGCAGACACTATTGAAAGGTACAACCGCTATTTCGGTTTTGAGACACGGCATCCGCTTGTGGGAATCGTGCATTTCGACCACACCGTGGAGCAGCCTGCGCATTGTATGCACTTCGGTTTCTACTCACTCTTTATCAAGAAGACTGCCGGATGCAAGATCAATTACGGTAAGACCGTCTACGACTTCGATGATGAATCGGTGGTAAGTTTCGCGCCCGGTCAGACAGTAGGGGTGCACCGTCTGGATGAGGGTCCGGCTCCGGAGGCCGTCGGACTGCTGTTTCATCCCGACTTTCTGCTCCGCACACCCCTGGCTCAGAAAATCAAGCAATATTCATTCTTCTCCTATGCTTCCAACGAGGCGCTCCATCTATCGGCAGAAGAGCGCATGATCCTGCAGGATTATATGGAAAAGATAGCCCGCGAGCTGCAGCACCCCATCGACCGGTTCTCCAAGGCGCTCATTATCTCAAACATTGAGGTGATGCTCAATTACTGCATGAGATTCTACGAACGCCAGTTTGTGACACGTGAAGAACTTAGCCATACCGCGCTCTCCCGTTTTGAAAACCTGATTGACGAATACCTTGAAGAGGGGCGTGGCGTGACCGAAGGGATACCCACCGTAAAATACTTTGCCGACAAGATCTGCCTCTCGCCAAATTACTTCGGCGATCTCGTAAAGCAGCTTACCGGCAAGACGGCCCAGGAATACATACAACTTAAGATGCTGAATTTCGCAAAAAACTCTCTCATGAATCCTTTGCTGAGCACCAAACAGATAGCCGAGATGCTCGGCTTCCAGCATTCGCAGCATTTCATCCGATTTTTCAAGAAGCAGACCGGAAGCACCCCGAGGGAGTTCCGCCTGATGCTGAATTAGGCGGCCGACACGGCAGGAATCAATTTCGGGCATATGTTGGATACATGAGGATTTCTTATTAAATTTGCGTATACGAACCGTTCAGGAAGGAATTTTATATGAAACTTACTCCGACAGCAAGAAAAGCCATATCAGCCCTGCTTATCATGCTGCTGATGGCATGTGTGTACGGGGCCATAGTGGCATTGTGCAATCAGTATCTGCGTGAACATCAGATGCTCTCCACGACATCCCAATACCTTTTCAGGGTAATCGGTTTTGTGGGGTTCTTTCTGATATACAGGTGGTTTTCGCGCCGCATTGACAGGATCGCAAAACGATGACACACGGCCCCGCCTGTGTAAATGAATAAGATAACCCGGCCTGATTCCCGGCGTAACGCACTGCCTGCGGAGCAGTCAAACGAGAAGCATATGAAGAAAAATAACACAGTATACCGCTCGCGAACAGACTGGTGGGTCTGGCTGGTGACAGCGTTCTTTCTTGCCGTGATATGGATCTCGGCAATAGGGATGTCGTGGTGGTATGTGGTATTTGTAAGCGGCGGCATGACGCTGCTTTATGCGTGGCTTATGCTGGGATGCTGGTATGAGATTGAGGGTGACGACCTTGTGATATATCAGTTTTTCCGCCCCACGCGACTCCCCATATCCAAGATTAAGGAAGTGAAGAAAACCTCCGGTTATCTCGCAACGGCGGGGCTGTCGCATCTGCGGGTATCGATAAGTTTCACCGACCGCTCTGTGTTGAAAAGCTATGCCCCGATTGAGATCTCGCCTAAGAATCGCGACGGGTTTATGGCACAACTGAAATCCATTAATCCCGATATTGAGATAAAATGATATTATGGAGCGGTTACATGGCAGAGAGGGTCTGTATCTACGCACCGACAGCGCAAGGAGCGATGAACGCGGAGCGGTTGCATGGCCTGTTAACAGCGTACAGACAGATGGGCTCCGCGGTTGAGAGGCACAGAGGTTCTGCATCCGCGCACCGACAGCTGGGGAGGATATGATTCCCGGGCCTTGATATCGCCTCTGATATTCAGTCGGGGGGATATGATTCCCAGACTTTGAATTACAACGGGCCGCACACACTAAATATTGAAAAAACATGCAAGAACGACAGGAAAATAAGAAACGCTGCTTCTGGGCAAATCCAAAGAATCCCCTCTACATAAAATATCATGATGAAGAATGGGGACACCCGGAGCATGACGACCGGAGGCTGCTCGAACTGCTGATCCTGGAATGTTTCCAGGCCGGATTGTCATGGGAATGCGTGCTAAACAAGCGGGCGGATTTCCGCAAGGCTTTCGATGGCTTTGACCGCGACAGCATCGTCGCCTATGGCGAGGAAAAGATAGAGCAACTGATGGCCTGCAAGGGGATTATACGGCACAGAGCCAAAATCAAGGCTGCCATATCGAATACGGTTGTTTTCAAGGCCATTCAGGAGGAATTCGGATCATTCGATGCATATATTGCAGGCTTTTGCCCGGAGAGACCGATCTACGACCACACCTCGGCCACTTCAGCAATCTCCGATGCCCTTTCAGCCGATCTGCGGAAGCGGGGCATGAAGTTTGCAGGCTCCACAACGATACATGCATTCCTGCAGGCTATCGGAGTCTTCAACTCTCACGAACCCGACTGCTTCCTGTATCATGGCAACCCGACTGATTGAAGCGAACTGACACTTCTGTATCAGGGTAACCCGACAGATTGAAGCGAGCTGACACTTCTGTATCAGGGTAACCCCACAGATTTAAGCGAACTGACACTTCTGTATCAGGGCTACTTGACTGATTGAAGCGAGCTGACACTTTCGCCATCCGGGAGATCAGTAGCTCTGTAGCCGTCACCAGAAGGAATCACCGTTTAAAGTTGAGCACATGCTTATAGTTAAATAGAGTTAATTATAAGGGATTGTCAGTGTTGCGGGTTGCAAATATCGGAAGAAGGTGTTAAATTTGCAGATTGAAAAGGCGACTAAAGTTTACTACACGGGGATGACTGGTTTTGACAGCGTGTAGAGGCGGTAGGTAAGCATGCAGAGTTTTGGTGTTGAAACTCTATAATCGCAACAGCATCGACCTATAATTGGCGAAAATAACAATTACGCTCTCGCTGCGTAAGTCTGAATAGAGTAGGACTCCTTAATCCGCCTCAAAGGGAGGTGGACGAGACATCAGCCCATTGCCCCGTTCCGAGACGTTTGGATCAGCTGGTGCTAAGAAATTCGGAAATAGGGTGAGCGGAGCCTCGACGCTCATCCGAAACTCAGAGGATAAGGATATGATTGGTAGTCGTGAGCCTGTCATATCTCGAAAACCAAGTCAATGACTAAGCATGTAGAAAACTTATTGACTCCATGTTTGGACGAGGGTTCGATTCCCTCCATCTCCACCTTGACTTTCTCTGTGACTGTCTGTGACTGTCTATGACTGTCAAAATCA
>CAMWRH010000121.1 GCA_947176605.1 uncultured Porphyromonadaceae bacterium | reverse complement strand
GCCCATCGCGAAGCATTTTTAGTTCTGTGAGCGAACTTCAGTTCGCCCCCAAAAAAGAATTCCCCTCTCCCTTCACCACCATACCCGCCTGTTTAACCATTTTTAAAATTTAGCCTCTTTACTTTTCTAAAAATTCAAGGTCAGAATTTTGTTAGGTATTACATATGTAACTACTATCATGACCTCAATCGCAATCCCCACCCTCCCCCACGGGATCTCCCGCGATACAGGTCTGTAATACGGTTATTAAGCATCCACTTTATATGAATCTGATTAAAACTGTTACCTTTTGCTCGGTTCTTGGCTCAGCATTCTCAATTGCAGCACAGGTCCCGGCCACTTGGAGCTATCAGGACTGCATCGACTACGCAAGGCTGCACAACATCCAGCTCCAGCAGTCGGCGCTCAATGAGCAGGTGTCAGACTATTCTGTCGAGGAGGCGAAAGCCCAATGGCTCCCTACGCTCGACTTCGGCACCTCCCACTCCTATTCCAACTCGCCATGGGGCACCAACACCAATTCACTCAACGGCAACTTCAACCTCAACGCCGGATGGACAGTCTACAACGGGGGCCGACGATCCAACAATATCAAGCTCTCCGAGACGCAACGCGAAATCGACCGTCTGGCCACTACCGACCTCTTCCGTTCCATTAAGACCGACCTGCTCACTGTATATCTCAATATCCTGTACGCACGCGAGTCTATCGATATCTACGAAGAGACAGTGCAGCTTTCGGAAGCCCAGGCGCTACGCGCTCAAGGGCTTATGGAAGCCGGGAAACTCTCGCGCGTCGACTACGCTCAGCTCAAAGCTCAGCTCGAACAGGACAATTACAGTCTCGTCAACGCCCGAAGCCAGTATGCCACACGCACCCTCGAACTGAAGAAAATCCTCCAGCTCGGCATCTCTGACTCCATATCGGCAGCCCCCCTCGACTGGCCCGAAGCGCAGGTCCTGGCCGATCTGCCTCCCATCGCCGAAAGCTATGCAATGGCTCTCGATACTGATATTCAGCTTAAGTCGCTCGCGCTCCAGGATGATGCAGCCGACCTCGACATCGCCATAGCCAAGGCCGGACGCCTCCCGGTGATCAGCCTCAACGCCGGCGTAGGCACAGGTTACGCCGTCCCGGGTGAGAATTTCGGCACCCAGCTGAAAAAAGGCTGGGGCGAACAGCTCGGCATCTCCCTGCAGCTCCCGATCCTCGACCAGAAGAAGACGAAGGTGGCCGTGGCCAAGGCACAGCTCGCCAAGCAGGGGGTAGCACTTGATACCGACCAGCGCCTCCTCGACCTACAGCAGGCCGTGGAATCATGGTATGTCACCACACGCGAGGCGCAAAGCCGATATGTGGCTGCCGTCGAGCAGGAGAAGGCCGCGGCTCTGAGCAACGAACTGATAAATGAGCGGTTCACGCTCGGTCTGGTCAACCCCGTCGAGCTCCTGACTGCCCACAACACCCTGCTCGAAGCGCGCCACTCCGTGCTCCAGGCCAAATACATGGCATTGCTCGGCGAGAAAATGATTGAATACTACCGCACTGCCGAAATCTCCCTCCCCTAAGATAAAGAGCCTTATTTCCATAACCGACAATTCATACGTTCATGAATACAAGATACATCTGCTACGCAGCCGCTGCCTGCGCGCTGCTCTGCTCCTGCAAGAAGGAGACAAAGATAATACTTGAGACCACCACCGTAGCCAGTGGAGAAATCAAGGAGACTGTCACTGCCACCGGCACCCTCGAATCGGTCACCCAGGTAGATGTCGGTACCCAGGTCACCGGTATCATCGATAAGCTTTATGCCGACTATAATTCGGTAGTAAAGAAGGGCGAACTTATCGCCGAAATCGATAAGACCGTGCTGCAGGCCGACCTCGACAGCTCCGATGCCACTCTGGAGTCAGCCCGCGTGCAGTATGAATATACACGCACTAATTACAACCGCGACAAGCAGCTCTATGAGAAGAAGCTCATCAGTGAGTACGACTATCAGACCTCGCTTAAGGATTACCAGGTGGCAAAGCAGGCTTATGACAAGGCGCAGGCCGACCGCGTGCGTGCCGCAAAGAATCTGAATTATGCCGAAATCTATTCCCCGATCGACGGTATCGTCATCTCGCGTGCCGTGGAGGTAGGTCAGACGGTCGTATCCAACATGAGTGTGGCAAATCTCTACACCATTGCCGATCTCGACCATATGCAGGTGGTAGGTAATGTCGATGAGGCCGATATAGGCCAGGTCAAAGTCGGGCAGCATGTGGCGTTCACTGTGGATGCATATCCAGATGATGAGTTTGAAGGGTATGTCACCCAGGTGCGTCTGGCCGCCACCACTGAGAGCAATGTGGTGACTTACGAGGTAATCGTATCCACCACCAACGACGACCATAAACTCATCCCCGGACTTACGGCCAATCTCTCCATCTACGTCCTTGAGGAGGAAGGGGCGATGACACTCCCGATGGCCGCCACGAAGTTTACTCCCCGCGATTACCCGGGCGTCAAGGGGTTGCCCCAGCCCACAGCCGCCTCGGTTGCAGCCGCCGCCAAAGCGGCGCAGGGGAGCTCGCACGTTTACGTGCTCCGTGGCGACAGCCTGTACTTCACTCCCGTCACCATCGGCGCCACCAACGGCATAAATGTCGGTATCGCCGCAGGCCTGAAGGAAGGCGATGTAGTGGCCACCGGCTACTCTTCGGAAGCCGAGCAGAAGGCTGAGCAGCAGGCATCGGGCGATGTCAATCCGTTCGCGCCGAAGCGCCCGGGTGGAGGCAACAGAAAGTAATCACCTTAATCCGAATCATTATGTCTGACCGCGATATAATCAAGATACGCGACCTAAAACGCAATTTCACCGTCGGCGATGAGACGGTGCATGCGCTGCGGGGCATCTCGTTCACAATACATGAGGGGGAGTTTGTCACCATCATGGGTACTTCGGGATCGGGTAAATCCACTTTGCTCAATATCCTCGGATGCCTCGATATCCCCACTTCGGGTGAGTATCTGCTCGACGGCACTTCGGTACAGAAGATGAGCAAGACGCAGCGTGCCACAATACGCAACCGCAAGATCGGCTTCGTGTTCCAGAACTATAACCTGCTCCCCAAGACCACTTCCATCGAGAACGTCGAACTCCCGCTCCTCTACAATGCCGCCTACAATGCCCGCGAACGTAAGGAGCGCGCCATTGCCGCTCTCGAGGCCGTCGGCCTGCACGACCGCCTTTATCACCGGAGCAACCAGATGTCGGGCGGTCAGCAGCAGCGTGTGGCCATCGCCCGGGCGCTTGTCAATGACCCGGTTATCATCCTGGCCGACGAAGCTACCGGCAACCTCGACACCCGCACCTCTTTCAGCATCCTGACTCTCTTCCAGGAGCTGCATGCACGCGGACGCACCATCATTTTCGTGACCCACAACCCGGAGCTCGCCGACTATTCCTCGCGCAATATCGTGCTCCGCGACGGCCGCATCATTTCCGACACCATCAATCACTCGCCCGCTTCCGCACGCGAAGTCTACGAGTCATTGCCTAAAGACGACGACTGAACATGAGATTCTCAAATCTGATCAAAATCGCGCTCCGGGCGCTCAACAACAATAAGCTCCGCTGCTTCCTGACGATGCTCGGCATCATCATCGGCGTAGGCTCGGTCATCACGATGCTCGCAATCGGTCAGGGATCGAAGAACAGCATCAAGGCCCAGATTGCCGAGATGGGATCGAATATGATCATGATCCATCCCGGTTCGGGGCAGCGTGGTGGCGTGCGCCAAAGCGCCGATGACATGCAGACACTTAAGGTGGAGGATTATGAGACGATCCGCGACAATACGAAGTACGTCACTGCCGTCTCGCCTCAGGTGAGCAGCTCCGGACAGTTTATCAACGGCAACAACAACTACCCCTCGCAGCTCCAGGGCATCACGCCGGATTATCTCGATATCCGCCAGCTTAAGGTCAAGGAGGGGGAAATGTTTACCGATCATGACATTGCTACGGCCGCCAAGGTCTGTGTGCTCGGGCAGACGGTAGTCGACAATCTGTTCCCCTCCGGTGAAGACCCCGTGGGGAAGGTCGTGCGTTTCAATAAGATTCCGCTCACTGTGGTGGGAGTGCTCGAGGAGAAGGGCACCAACTCCATGGGACAGGACCAGGACGACGTGGTGCTCGCTCCATACACCACGGTGATGAAGCGCGTGCTGGCCATCGACTATATCCAGGGTCTCTTCGCAAGTGCCATCGATGAGAATCTGAGCCAGGAGGCTTCGGATGAAATCACGGCCCTGCTCCGCACCAACCATAAGCTCAAGGACGGCACCGACGATGATTTCAACATCCGCACGCAGCAGGAGCTGAGCGAGATGATGAGCTCTACATCGGAGATGATGACAGTGCTGCTCGGATGTGTGGCCGGAATATCGCTGCTGGTCGGCGGTATCGGCATCATGAACATCATGTATGTATCGGTCACTGAGCGCACCCGCGAGATCGGTCTGCGCATGGCCATCGGCGCGAAGGGGCGCGATATCCTGGCGCAGTTCCTGATTGAGTCGGTGATCATCAGCATTACGGGAGGCGTGATAGGAGTGCTCCTCGGAGGACTGGCGGCATGGATGGTCAATCTCTTTGCCCACTGGCCCGTGCAGATACAGCTCTCGGCCGTGGTGCTGTCGTTTACGGTCTGCACCGTCACCGGCGTCTTCTTCGGCTGGTATCCCGCCCAGAAGGCTGCCAATCTCAACCCCATCGATGCCCTGCGCTACGAATAATCCCCGACCCCGCTCCTCCCTCTCCTCCTCCCTCTCCCTCTCCTAATTC
>CAMWRH010000120.1 GCA_947176605.1 uncultured Porphyromonadaceae bacterium | reverse complement strand
CGCCCATGTCAGTCTTTATCCTCTGCTGACGCGCAACAAAAGCAAACCCTTTGCCGAGTTCGAGGATAAATTTCTGGAGATGGTCGATAATTGCGGATTCAAGATTGGTTTCAGAATACGCAGCATCTTGTGAAAAGCCCAAGAACTCTGCCACGACCGGATTTCGAAGGAATTTATGTCGGTCTTGCTGATAATCTGCCGTAAGCCGTTCCATCTCATTGATGACTTCACCACGTTTTGATTCCGGCGTCTGAAGCAGACGATAATAGTATTGAGAGCCGATGTTGCGGTTTAGTGTACGGACACTCCAGTTCTCTTCTGCAGCTTCCCTCATATACCAATCACGTTCATCTTCATTCTTGATTCTCATCAGCCGTTCATAATGTGACCAAGACAAATTGGAGGGGAGCATTTTTGCTAACTCCAATTCGGCAGACACTGACTGCCCTTTTATGGTAAGTCCGTTTTCGGATTGGGCAGACGGTGTCTGCCCAATTAGCAAGTTATTGAATGTCAGATAGAACTTTCTGAAACTCTTTATATTTACAACAGAATATCCCTTTCCGAACTCTGCCGTTAGAGCCTCGGATGCAAGCTCAACAATGTGCTTCCCGTATTGAGCCCTTTCCAGTCCATGTTGCTCTTGCTCAACAATGCGTCTGCCGACAAGCCAGTTGCTGACTACTTGGTATAAGTCAGCGGCCTGATATGCCTTTTGTTTGGCGGTATATACTATCGCCTTTATATCGCTGATGAATTGAGCATCGTCAGTGTTGATATTGTCGTATTTATTCAACTCGGGTTTCATTTTGCAAAGTTACGAATTTTGTTGGGAATCAGGACTATTATCCGAGATTGTTAAGACCGCTTCCCAACAAAAAATGTAACCGCAGGGGCCGAGTATTCTTTGTGGGGAGGGGTCTTATGACCTACGAAAATATTATCTCTACAGAAGGTTGTGTTATTGCAGCGGCAAGGCAACAGATTATTGAACGGTTCACCCTGAAAAACAGGGACACGGACAAATGCCCGTGTCCCAGAAATGGTCAGGTCCGAAAATCAGTCTTCGGCCTGAAGCTGACGGATGTCGGAGAGCAGCTGGTCATTGGTGCGCTGCATTTTGCGGTATAGGGACACCACCACTATGACTGCCACCACGACTCCGACCCCGGCTCCCAAAATGATTCCTATCAGGGCTGCATGCTCCGCATTATCCGTCAACTCGGTGTTGAGATGATACGTGAGCTGATAGGCGAAGAGTGCCACCCATACCAGAGCGAGCGGCAGACTTACGCACACCTGACGGAATCGGAGAGTCTTCTGCCGGATCAGAAACTTCTTCAGATCAAGCATGGAGCATGTGCTGAACAGGCGCGTGGGAATGCGCACAGTGTAGAAGTCGCCGAGGGTATCAATCCCGGCAAGAATGAAGAAGGCGATGGCATACCAGAGTGATATGCCGAGGTTGCTGCTGATGCGGAGAAACAGTAACGTGAGGAGCGGCAACGCGATTACTTCCCCCTTTACTAAAATGTTCATCCACGATACCTTGCCACGCATCACCTTGCGCATAAGGTCTTTGTTTACTATCTGCTGTGTGTCGAGTTGCCGTTTCATATCGGCAAACTGCTGACGCATTACATCCAATTCATCCATTGTTTCAGAGGTTTTTAAGTTTTTCCTTGATTCTTACAAGCCGCACTCCGATATTTCTGGCCGTGCTTCCTACGATGGCGGCTATCTCATCGTAGGGCAGGTTTTCGAGCCATAGCAGCACAATGGCCCTGTCAAGCGGTTCGAGTTTCTGAATCCGCTGATGAAGCTGTTGCATCTGCCTTGACTGAGGAGAGTCGCCGTCGGTGATGTCGGGAGCCAGATCGAGCGACACGGTGGCCACCCTCTTCTTCCGCCGACACGATATGCAGGTGTTCATGCTTACCCGATAGACCCACGAACGCAGACCGGACTCACCCCGGAACTTCCCGTATCCGTTCCAAAGATTTATCAACACCTCTTGAAAAAGGTCGTTGGCCTGCATCGTATTGTCTGCGAACATGTAACACACCGAATAGATAGTGCTCTTCTGCTCCTGGACAAGCCGCTCGAAGTTGATTCTTTCAGTGGTTTCTGCCGTCATTGTTGTATATGGATTGTGTTTGAAATATTGTTTACTTACATACGGGAGTAAAGAATCCAGTCAGAAACCCGTCCGGATATCCTCTTGGGCTGAATTAATTAAATCCCGACACTCTATAAGACGCAACCAGACACCGAAAAACTACATCAACGCATATTTTTTATTTATCCACCTGATAATGACTCATCTCGCTTTGGGATCTTCTGCAGAATTCCGGCTCGTTCCGGTAATTACACACATAGACCATGATTATGCTTGCTTTTTCGTTATAAGTCGGTGTCAAAAGCAAAAATCACCGCCGCCATAGCCCACCACGCCGGCGGTAATATGGCACAAGCCGCCAGACTACTCGGCATCACAGAGAAAACACTCCTGATCAAAAGGGAAAAGTAGGGGGATGAAATAATGTACCACTTTTCAGGTGGTATATTGCGGTATTGGTGGTATGAATATAGCTCTGCTATTTTATTTATACCACTTTTTAGGTGGTACATTTGCGTGCAAGTGGTATATTTAGAACGCTTCCAACAAAAAAATGCGAACGCACGGACGCCATACTCCATAACCTGCAAGGCCCAATCTGACCAAAATCTACGACGCCTGCGTTTACATTGTTTGTTGGAAGCGGTCTTGGCTGGTATATTGCGATGCGAGTGGTATGCTCATATTACCCATATTCAGCGAAGAGCCTCACAAAACGCTAAAAAGGTTATATCCATACAACCTTTTCAGAATTTATTGCGACGTTGAAGAGATGACAGCAAGTGATTTCACCGGGAAGTGGTATGTCTACAGCAATCATACAAAGTTTACTTTCGGTATGGCTACGGTATAAATTATATGGAGCGGCATTCTTAGGGTGTCCTCCACTGACGTCACTCGCAGTTGGATGTGTCGGCAGCGGATTCCCCCCGTCGCCAGACCGACAAGAGACTGACGCCGCCAGAGATTGTTTATATATACATATACGGCTTCCGGGCCGACCAAGCAACTGATTTATACCATACCCTTATGAATGATGAATATTACCGCTCCCTGATCGACCGCGTGAGTCAGCATGATGAGCAGATGTGGAGCGACTGCGACGATGAGCTACAGTATGCCGCCTCAGGCAATGACGACCGGCAGGACGGATTCGAGGATTTCAGCCGCCTGTGGGAGATACTGAGCGATGATGATCCGGCCATCTCGCCCGACGTATATCTTGAGGGAGCCGCACTGTGCCTCTCCTCATTTTATGGTGCCGCACAGGACCACGCCCCTGTCTGGGACAGTATCCTGGCCCATTACCGCGCAGCGCTCGACAGCAACGGAGAGTGTGCACGCGAATTCCGCGACGCCTTTATCAGAATGGCTGAATCGTTTGACGAAAATGATGACCCTGACTGCTTACCGCAGTTCACTGCCATGATGCACATGGCCGTCAAGTCCGGCGACCCGGAGATGTGCATGGCCATCCTGAATTGCGCCAACTGTCAGGAACTGTGGGAATCCGTCGATGCTCATCCGGAATGGGGAATCTGGCTGGCTGCCTTCTCCGACTTCGAACCTATGGAAATCCCCCATACCCCCGAAGCCGCCTCAGCCCTTGAAGAACTCACCACCTATTTGGCCGGATCCCCCGGTATGGAATGGCTGCAGGATCTGAGCGACAATTTTCAGGACTACTGATCCTACCGCTATCCGGGCTCCCCTCCCGACCGACGCGCAGCCCCCTTCCGTCAGCCTGACCCGGATCCGACACATCCGGTCGTAAATGTAATACCGCAGTTTTACGCCTGTAAAACTGCGGTATTACATTTGCAGACCAGGGCTTTACATCGTAATGCCGGAGCATTACATAAGCCGTTGTCTTGTCATATTCTAACATTACATCCGTATCTCTCCTACTTGCCGGAGTCGCTGTCATCTTTGGCTCCGGAGTCACTGCGCTTCGGCGACTCTACCTTCTCGGAGAGCACCGGAAGCTGCAGGTTATACTTCAGGGCGCAGAAGCGTAAGGCTATGATCACGGCCGCACATGCCAGCTGGCTCATCATCGGGGCTTCGGCAAAATCATACATCAGCCAATATACGAATCCACCGGCTATGCAGGCCGTGGCGTAGATGTCCTTACGGAATACGAGGGGTTCTTCGTTGATCAGAATGTCGCGTATCACACCGCCGAATGCACCGGTGATGATACCCATCACAAGCGCCACCCACATCGGATAACCGATCGCCAGCGTCTTGTTGATACCTATCACACAGAACATTGCCAGCCCTATGCTGTCGAATATGAACAGCATCCGATCCTTGCTCACCAACAGATTGCGGAACACCAGCACAGCCAGCAACGACAGAGCCGTCACCGCAAGATACCACCATGTCTGCATCCAGAACACCGGGATGTCGAGCAATATGTCGCGCAGCGTGCCCCCGCCGATGGCAGTGACCAGGCCCACGATATATGCGCCAAACCAGTCAAATCTCTTCGTAGCCGCCAGACGTATGCCGCTTATCGCGGCGGCCACTGTGCCTATCACCTCCAGTATGAATGAAAGCGTATCTTCCATGAGTTACAGTTTCTCTTATCTTTTTTACCCTTCGGCAGAAAGCGTGACCGCTCCCACCGCATATCTGCCGGCGAACTGTATGCACCACTCCGGCGCTCCACGCTCCCGGCAATCAGCCTGCAAAGTTAGCAATTCCTGACCATTCTTCAAAACACCCGGCATCAACCTTATTACAAACTCTACTACAAACCCTCCGCCTCTCCGTCCCCTGCCATTACT
>CAMWRH010000119.1 GCA_947176605.1 uncultured Porphyromonadaceae bacterium | reverse complement strand
CCCCTCTCCCTCCCAATTCCTAATTCCTCCCTCCTAATTCCTAATTCCCAATTCCTCCCTCCTCCCACTACAACTCTTGCCGAATATTGGCCTAACAAAGCCATATTACTACTACTAAATCATACTAATCATGAAACTTAAATCCACCCTGATCGCGCTGGCGGTTATGGCTTCCGCAGCGTCTGCAACGGCGGCGGAGACCAATTACCTCCACGTCATCACTCCCACCGGCTGGGAAATCATCAGTCTTGATGAGGCCGATGCCCTCCTGTTTGACGGTAATCAGATGAAAGTCGTAGATGCCGCAGGCACTACCGTGAAATCATTCGACCGCGCTGAACTGAAGACACTTATGGTCAACCAGAGCACCGGTGTGAATACTGTCGGTGCCACCGATACCAAAGCTTCTTTCCAACTCGCCGGAAATACCTTGACCGCCCTCTGCGACGGTGACTTCTCGATCTTCTCACTCAGCGGTGAGAAACTCGTGGAAATCCCCGCTGTAAAGGAGGGTCAGACTGTAGAACTCTCAGGCCTTGCAGCCGGAATCTACGTCGTACGCCTCGGTGCTTTCAGCGCAAAAGTATCCGTAAAGTAATCACTCACTTATCACTACGCTCTGACTTATGAATAAGACTATACTTTCTCTTGCACTCGCCACTCTCTGCGCAGGCAGTGCCTCGGCTTTCAATCAGGCGCTCTACGTAAAGAAGGGTGATGCCTATACGAAATACAACTTCGGCGTGGCCGGCGACCTGAATTTCTCCGACGGCGGCAAGCAGCTCCGCATCTCCGGATACTCCGACATCATCAATCTCGACGAAATCGACGGGATTTACTTCAATGCTCCCAAGATGAGCGGACTCACCCCTAATGCCCAGAAGGAGAAGATGGTGAGCATCGGTCATGATTTCTACAAGCTCATCAATGTCAAGTCTGTGGCCGAAGGGATCCGCATGTATGACGCGTTCACGCAGTGGCATGACAATATGAGGGCTCCGGGAGAATATGAAGTGCCGCAGGAATACTGGGATGTGCATCAGGAGTTCTCACGCGTCATGAAGGCGGTAAAGGATGCCGTAAGCGGCAATCCCGCCGCAGTGCGCACGCTCCGCGCAAAGGCCGTAAATCTGTATAAGATGCAGGACTACTTCGGTGCCTATGTGCCCGACTATGAAAACGAGGTGTGGGTAAAGAAGACTGATGCCGACTTCCTCGAAATCCGCTTCCATCATCCGGCCAATCCGTCCAATGAGTACCGTGTGCGTCTCTCGGCTTCCGATGATTCCGACACCTGGGAATCCTCGGATTTCAAGGCGCAATGGCCTAAGAAAATCACTGTGGAGTGCTATGAGAATGAGAAGCAGTTTGCAGTGCTTGCCATTGATTCGGAAATGGTGCAGGATGAGAGCATCACGCTCAACACTGATTTCACCTACGGCACTCACCGCGTAGTCAATCCCATTGCCATCACCAACAAGACCATCCGCGACAATGTGGATCTCTATATCGACGGTGTGAAGCAACTCACGGCCAATACCGTGGTGTATGGCAACAATCTGGTGAAGTACGACGAAATGCGCCATGACATCAAGGAAGCCACCCACTATCACGATGAGGATGGCAATTGCATGGGTGACGAGTACGGTCCGCTCCTGGCCCACTTCTACCGCGTCGTGAGCAATGTCGATGTGATGGGGCAGATGCAGGTAAAGACCCAGCTGTTTGACTTCGCACGCATCGAAGACGCCTTTACCGAAGAGGATGAGGAGGAGTATGAAGGTCACTACCTCGGTCTGCCGGTGCTTTCGGTATCCCCCGACGGATCTATCGTGTCGGTGCTCGACGGCGACCCGGCTGAAAGCTACGACAGGCAGATGAGCTATCTGCAGCACTATACCGATGCGCAGTTCTTCTACGACGGCAATCCGACCATGCAGGGATTCATCACTTTCGAACTTACCGAAGATACCTACGACAACACTCTGTACTACGACAAGGATAACGACGGTAAGCGCAGCAATGGATTTACCATCGTCGACAACCGTCTGGTCTACGTATACCGTGATGACAACGGCTCATGGTTCTACCGTTATTATCAGAATGGTCAGGAGGTGAAAGTGACTGTAGATGATAAGGATGTGATCTTCCCGGCAGTCAGAAGATATGTCGACTATGAGATCATGCCCGTCCTGGTGTTCCCCGACATGACTTCCTATGCATTCGAGGATTTCTTTGATGAGGATTCTTTCTCGCGTCTGATTGATGATGTGGAGGATATCGTGGATGTGTATGACTCGCTGACCATCCAGGATACTCCGTCAAACCGCCATTGATGTCACGCGGTATGACTCCGTATCGCGCCGCAGCTATGTTTATGATCGGTTGGGTAGCCCTTGCGGCTCCCCGACCGATTCATTCTCATACCCATGACCCTGCAATGCCACCCGTTTCCGCCCATGCGGATTACGATGACGCTTATGAAGCGGAATCCGACTCTGTCAGCTCACCGCCGCTCGATCTTGACGAACTGGTAATCACCGCCCAAGGGGCACGAAAGGTGGTGGACGTGGCCGCTGAAAGCGGCACACTTACCATCGATGCCCGCAATATGGCCGACATCCCCTCCCTGATGGGGAGCAATGACGCTATCGGTGTGCTTAAGTCGCTACCCGCCGTGGCTACCCCCAACGATCTGCAGGCCGCTCTTCCGGTGCACGGGATGCCGTCGGCCTACACACGCTTCGAAGCCGATGGCATACGCCTGATGAATCCGCTCCACATGCTCGGGCTTTACAGTGCATTCAATCCGGAATTCTTCAAGTCTTACCGCTTCTCAACCTCTTCGATTCCGGCCACCGCCCCCGCCTCGGGAGGCGCACTGCTTGCCGCCGATTCGGGTATTGCTCCGGTCACGTCGCTTTCGGGAGCCGTATCCATCGGGCTAATCGAATCGCATTTCGCGCTGAAGGCCCCCATTGTCACCGACCGGCTGGGGGTCTCGCTGGCCGCCCGCCAGTCTTATCTGCCCCTGCTCTTCCCCGATATACTGCAGCTCGGCACCTCCACTCTGCGGTATGACTTTACCGACCTGAACCTGTCGGTCTGCTCCCGCCCGTCGGAGACCGACAGGCTTTCGGCCTCGCTGTTCGTCAGCCGCGACGGGATGAAGGTGGTCAACGACAATAACGGCAGCAAGGATGGACGTTTCGGATGGAACAACACCGGAGCTTCGCTCCGCTGGGAGCATTCCCGGTGGCTCACCACGCTATATGCCACCCGCTATGCCAATACTTTCGTTCTTGAAGAGGGGGGCATCACTTTCGACCTCCCATCCGACCTCACGCAGTATTGCGCCCGCACCACCACCACCCTTTCCGATTTCACTCTTGCAGCGGCGCTCACCCATACCGTATGCCATAATCAGCACAATGCGGCCTCTTCGGCTACGGCTTCCGCCGTCACTTCCTTTCAGGGTGACCTGGCCGCTAACTGGCGACGCCGGCTGACACGCCGCTGGACGCTTGGAGCCGGCTTGCTCCTGTCATACTACCGTTGCGGACACTACAACCGCATCCTGCCGCAACCCCGTATTTCATCGGAAATCGGTTTCAGTCAAGCCGCCACGCTATTCGCATCCTACGGACGCTTCGTAAAGACCGACCGCCGTGTGGAGGAGACGGCCTCGGGTATGCCGGTGGATTTCTTTACCCTCGCATCTTCCGCTCTGCCGCCGGAGGATACTCATGCCTTCGCCATAGGTGCACGCGGGGTGATACCGGGCATCGGCCTCGGATATTCCGCCGAAGCATATCTCAATCTGATGCGCCACGTAGGGGAATACGGGGGCTCGCTGCTGAATTTCACCTCTGCCGCGTATGATCCGCTCGACGAACTGGCCGACGCACGCGGCTATGCCGCCGGTCTGTCGGTGATGCTTACCCGCAGCGTAGGAGCCGTGCGCGGCTCGGTGGCCTACAATCTCGGACGCAGCCGGCTGAAGGCCGACCGGTACGGCGATTCATGGTTTGCCGCTTCTCACGACCGTCTGCACGACCTGTCGGTCTCGCTGACATGGCAGCCGTGGCAACCGCTGACCATATCCGGCACCTTTACACATGCCACCGGACTCCCCTACACTGCTCCGCGCTACGGCTACATGATCGGCGAAAACCTTATCTGCGAGTATTATCCGCACAATTCCTCCCGTCTACCCGACTACAACCGGCTCGACCTCTCGGCCACCTTCACACTACCCTCCAAGGGGCGGCTCAGGCATATTTTTAACATTTCGGTCTACAATGCGGCGGCCTGCCGCAACGTTATATTCCGGTACACATCTTATTCCCTTTCAGAGGGGATACGGCAGCGTGAATCAGTGATGCAGGCCGTAATCCCATCGTTTACCTACACTCTGCGTTTCTGAAAAAAGTCTCTGAGGCTTACACATGCAGCGACGCGCTTCTTAATATTTCTGTTTCAACCCAACTGATGAAATACCTATTCACCAACATACTCCTCACCGTAATGATGATAATCCCCCTGGCCTGCGCTACCGATGACGCGGAACCCTCCGACACCAATGCGGCTGAAGAAATGCCCCTCGTTGTGGAGGGATGGATCGGCGAGGGGGAAGCCCCGGTGGTGATGGTGACCCACGCCATACCGCTCGATTCTGATGTGACGGATTTCAGCAATGTCGTGGAACGCTGGTGCCGCGTATCCGTCTTTGAGGATGACCGCGAATATCTGCTTACCGGGCGCCTGAACGATGCCTATACCCCCTCTCTTATCTACACATCCTCACGCCTGAAAGGTAAACCCGGGCATACCTACCGCCTGCTCGTGGAGACGACCGAGCGCTCCGCCATTGCCGAAGCCACCCTCCGCCCCGCAGACCCCATCCGCCGGCTGGAAGCGGTCCGCTCTTCCGAAGAACCTGACAAGTACGTGATCCGCGCGTTTATGGATGCCCACGA
>CAMWRH010000118.1 GCA_947176605.1 uncultured Porphyromonadaceae bacterium | reverse complement strand
AAAATCCCTCTGTGCCCACTCCGTGTCCCCCGTGTCCTCTGTGTCTAATCGGGACACTAAGCGTGACACTAAAATTTCCCTCTGTGTCCTCCGTGCATCCGGGCGGGCATCAAGGCGGGCAAGAGCGCCTGTCGAAGCGCATATCGAAGTGATATGCTGAAAAACATAAAATCACTATAAGTAATTGATTGATAGATGTTAGCAGGCGTAACAAATACCTAATGCAGCGCCGCTCTCAAAAATAAAGTGTTAAAAATTTTGCAGCATTAACGATTTTTAGTAACTTTGCCATCGGTTTGGAAAACCTCTGCTAACCTTTAGTTGTAGCCACGCGTGGCTACAACTGCAGTCAGCCCGCAGGGCTGACTGCAGCGGCATCCCTCCCCGGGCGCCCGGCCTCCCTGACCGCCGGAACGGCAGGAGCCTCCCGGCCTTTTGGTTCTGTGAGCGAACTTCAGTTCGCCGCCGAACTCCCCCAAAAAGCCACCCCGGAAAAGCCCAAAGCCCAAAGCAAAAGCCTAAAGCCTAAGACCTAAAGCCTAAAGCCTAAGCCCTAAAGCCTAAAAAAGCAGAGCGACTCCAATACCATGCTAGGGATTTTACTACTCTCGGGGTACTTGCTAACCCCGCTTCAGACTATCCTTGTTGTAAGAACACCAACAACCCCGTAGAAAAACTCACTTTGACAGTTATGAAACTACGTCACTGGCTTATATTCCTTTGTCTGTTAGGCTTCGCGGCACCGCGTGCCGCCGCCCAGGAGGTAGGTATCAAAACCAACCTGCTCGGATGGGCCGTCACCAACCCCAACCTCGGGGTAGAGATCGGCGCGGGCCATCGCTCCACCATCTCGCTGACCGGCGCCGTCAACCCCTGGAATTTCTCTGACGACCGGCATCTCCGCTCTTGGATCGCTATGCCGGAGTACCGTTACTGGTTCTGCGAAAAATTCACGGGACACTTCATCGGCGTACACCTCCTTGGTGGTGAATACAACGCCAAAAACGTCAATTTCCCCCTTAAATCGCTGATCGTGGCCTCTTCGGTCAATGCTGTCGACGCCTCTGACCCCGCTGTGGCTCAGAAGGGTTGGCCCGACATGACTTCGGCCACCAATAAGGACCGCCATGTGGAAGGTTGGTTCGGCGGTGCAGGCGTCACTTACGGTTATCAGTGGATGCTCTCGCGCCACTGGAACCTTGAGGCGTCCCTCGGCGTAGGCTACGCCTACTCGAAAATGACCCTCTACGGACGCTGCGCACGCACCATCGACAAGCGCACCCTGCATTATGTAGGCCCCACTCACGCCAATGTCAGCTTCATGTACCTCTTCTAAAACCCTACGTCGCCAATGAAACCTACAGTTTACCTCATTCCGGCGGCCATCGCCGCCGCAGCGGCTGCCGCTCTGCCGGCCTCCGCCGCCAACGCACCCAAGGAGAGTGTGCTCGACTCGCTGAAGGTCGTGAATGTATCGTTTGTCAAGAATGCCGATATGATGGAGGTGGAGTATGAATTCGACCTCTCTGCAATGCATCTCGGCTCGAATGAGCGCGTCATCTTTACCCCGGTGTTCGCCGGTGAGGGTGACTCGATCGTGCTCCAGCCGCTCGTGCTCAACGGCCGCAACGCCCAGCTGAAATATGAGCGCGAGAAGAAGCAGCGCGTCGAGGGCGCCACGGTGATGCAGTATAAGAAGGATCAGACCGCCAACTGGAACGGCTTCGCCACCTTCCCCTATGAGGAGTGGATGGAAGTGTCGCGCCTGAATGTGCATGAAGACCTCTGCGGTTGCGGCGACCTTCAGGCCCAGGCCTGCATACCGGTAGGCGAGGAGTTTGACAACCGCCCCGCTCCCGCAGCCGTGATGACGTTCATCCAGCCCGTCGTGGAGGCTACAAAGGCCCGCGCCGAGGAAGGTAGCGCCTTCGTGGATTTCCAGGTCAATAAGACCAACATTCTCCCCGACTACCGCAACAACCGCGCCGAAATCCGCAAGATCACCGAGACGATCGATCTCGTGAAGAACGATCCGCTCGTGTCGATCACCAATATCGATATCCACGGTTACGCGTCGCCCGAGGGTTCGTATGCCAACAATACCCGCCTGGCAGAAGGTCGTGCGCTTTCGCTTAAGAATTACGTGAAGTCGCTCTATACGCTTTCCGACAAGCTCTTCACTTCAAGCGCCACCCCGGAGGACTGGGCAGGTCTGCGCCGCCTGGTGGAGAAGTCCACTCTTGCCGACCGCAACGAGATCCTCGCCGTGATCGATTCCGATATGGAACCCGATGCCAAGGATGCAGCGCTCCGCACCCGTTTCCCGCAGAGCTATCAGGTGATGCTCACCCAGATGTATCCGGCTCTGCGTCACTCGGATTATACGGTGAAGTATGTGGTGCGTCCGCTCACCATCGAGGAAACTATCGCCGTGATGCGCACCGACCCGAAGAAGGCGTCGCTCCAGGAGATGTTCCTTGTGGCTCAGACCTACGAACCCGGTTCACCCGAGTTTGACGAGTGCATGGATATCGCGGTACGCACTTATCCCGATGATCCCGTGGCCAACCTCAATGCCGGTGCCGCAGCGCTCAATGCCGGAGATCTCGATGAGGCGGAGTCTTATCTGGTTAAGGCAGGCAACTCCCCCGAAGCGCTTCAGGCGCGTGGCGTGCTGGCCATGCAGCGCGGCGACTTCGACCAGGCTGAGTATCTGCTCACCGAGGCACTCGCCGGAGGGGTAGAGGATGCCGAGTTCAACCTCACCGTCCTTGCCCGCGCCCGTCAGCTTGCCCGTCAGAACCGTGCCGCCGCCCCCGCGCAGCCCGCAGTCGAGACCGAGGAAGTGATCGAGGAGGAATACACCCCCTATCAGCCCGCCGAGGAGCAGCCCGCCGAGGAGCAGCAGCCCGCCGAGTAATACCGGCCTCCCGCGTCCCCCGCGCCTCCCGCGTCCCAAAAAAATCGATAATTATATACCGACCGGATACTACAAAGCCCCCGATATACCTCAAAAGGAGATATAGCTGCATAGATAATCGGAAACGGTAGATAAATATAGACACAAACAACTAAAAACAAATAACACTTTAATTAACCTACTTATGAAATTCTCAAAGTATTTCATGCTGGCAGGTGCCGCAGCCATGCTGACTGCCTGCTCCAGCGAGGAACCCTTCGTTCCGAACGGTGCCATGACAGAGGAAATCGCCAATGCTGACACCTACGCTCTCATCTCTCTCGCAATGCCTGAGGCAAACGGTACACGCGCCGCTGAGTCTGTTACTTCCGGTGTAGAGTCTGAGTATAAAGTGGCCAACGGTACTCTTCTTCTCTGGAAGAAAGGTGCTACTGAGGCTGACGCTGAGTTCGTGACTTCTGTAGACTTTACAGGTGCATGGAATAACTCTGATGCGCTCGATATTACCCGTGAAGCAACAATCCAGCTTGGCTTCGCAAAGGGTACTTTTGAATCCACAGAAAGCTATGCCGGTATGGTAGTCCTCAACTACGACAAGTCTACTTACCCCATGCCTAAAAAGGGTGATAAATTCGGCACCTGGAAGGTTACTAACAATACCGCCAACTTCACATATGTGGCAAATGGTCTGACTTACCTCACCATGACTTCATCTCCCCAGTATGTTGAAGATGACAACACTACTTTCGTTCTCGTTGATATTCCTCATACAAGTGTGAAGACCTCATATGAGGAGCTCTCTTCTGATGACGTAATCGACGGCTTCTACGTGCACCGTAATGCCGCTAAGATCAGCGTTACAGCTGATGGCAAAGGTAACCACGTATATGACCTTGCAGGTGCATACGCGGGTGCTACTGTGACTGTGAACGGCTGGGCTGCTGACGTGAAGGCTATTGCAAGCTTCCCGGTTCAGAACCACGATGGTCTTACTATCAAGGCTGGTTGGCTGAGCAATGATACCAAGTTCCCCTCTTTCAAGCGTGTACACTGGGGTAAGAGCGCTTTCTATGGCGAGACATATGATGCAGACAACTATTCTCTCATCAACAATGTCAACAGCTTCCCCTCATATGAATACGTGAAGGAGAACACTCTGAAGTATGACGAGCAGGTGTACAACCGCACTACTCGCGTTGTTCTGAAAGCTAAATATTCCGACGGCACGAATACCGGTAGCTTCCTTAAGGTAGGCAACACTACTACACTTCTTTCTGTAGCAAATTTCGTAACTGAAGTCAACACTAAACTTAGCGCTCTCAACATCGACGCCACAGCTAAGGCAAACGCAGTAAATACTGCCGGTTATAAGAGCCTTAAGGATATGGTGAAAATCGAAGATGAGAATGGCGACGAGGTTGAAAATACTAAGTATGCCGCTGTTGCACTCCAGTTAGGTCTGGCATCTGAAGTAGCTAAAGAGCTCGCTTACTATGTTGACGGCAACTGCTACTATGCAGTTCGCATCCGTCACTTCGATGATCAGCAGGCTCCCCTTGGCAAGACAATCGAAACGGCTGATGATTACGATGAAGTGCACGAAGGCCGTTACGGCGTACTCCGCAACAACTGGTATGAGGTAACTGTAGGTTCAATCTCTAAGATTGGCGCTCCCTCTATCCCCGAGGTTGACAATACTCCGGACGATGCTGAAACTGATGAGGCTGACGCACTCAGCGTATCTATCAAGATGCTCAACTGGGCTAAGCGCTCTCAGAACGTAAACCTCTAATCCGAGGAAACGAAACCAAACGAAACCAAGAAAGCCTTGCCGCCATCCGGCGGCAAGGCTCCCTAAGAAATTGCGGGCCGGTGGGCAATCGGTCACCGGCCCGCAAACAATTTTCCTCAATTAGGAACTTTCCTCAATTAGGAATGAGGAGTGAGGAATTAGGAATTATCTTCCGCTCACCGAATCCATTCCAAATCCATTCTAAATCCATTCTAAATCTATTCCAAATCCATCCCCTCTCTTCAAACTCCCGCGCAACCCGCGCCCCTCTCCCCGGGAAACTAAAAGTATTTCCCGCGCCCCCTCCC
>CAMWRH010000117.1 GCA_947176605.1 uncultured Porphyromonadaceae bacterium | reverse complement strand
TCAAACCTGCAACCTTCTGATCCGTAGTCAGATGCTCTATTCAGTTGAGCTAACGAACCATGTGAAGTATAAAAATATCCTATGTATTACATAAGGTTGTCATCACGACAGTCTTTCTTTACTTGGTGATCCGTGCAGGATTCAAACCTGCAACCTTCTGATCCGTAGTCAGATGCTCTATTCAGTTGAGCTAACGGACCAAGCTTTTTTGCTTCGGGGAAGCGTCTTAGTTGTTTCCCTTTTGCGAGTGCAAAGTTACTACATTTTTGCGAGTCTGCCAAATTTTTCGGCCACTTTTTTTAGATTTTTTTTGCTGCCGGAAGCCGTAGGTCTTGCTATCTGTTGAGAATTAATGAGATAGCGGAGCCGACGGGGAACGCGGATTTCAGACGGAAAATTGGCAGGTCACTTCCGCTGTGCCGGTAAAGCCGGGAATCGGGGGTGATACCTTGACTACCGTGACCGACACGCTTTGCACCTTTGGCCATCTGCGCCGCACGGCGTGCACGATTCGTGCAGCAGCGTTTTCGAGCAGTTCGGAGGGTTGCTCCATCTCCGAGCGGGCTATGTCGTAGAGGTCGGCATATGATATGGTGTCGGCGATAGAGTCGGAAAGGGGATCCCCGGAGGCATATACGGCCTCCAGGGATACTTCGAATTCATTTCCGGCTACGCGTTCGTGAGGCATCACGCCATGCCTTGCGAAAAAGCGGCAGCCGCGCAGTGCGATTTTCATAAGGGTAGTACCCTGCCGGGGAAGGGGTGGGTTCTGTTGCGTCATGATACGTATGCCGGTGATGAGGGTATGGCTGTAGTTACTTTACTGCAATCTTGTCGATACGGCGCTGGTGGCGTCCTCCTTCGAACTTGGCGTTAAGATAGGCGTCGACAATGGCCACGGCCTCGTTGTAGGAGATGAAGCGTGCCGGGAGCACGAGGATATTTGCATTATTGTGCTCTTTGGCGAGGGCGGCCAGTTCGGGGCGCCAGCAGAGGGCGGCGCGGATTCCCTGGTGCTTGTTGAGGGTCATCTGGATACCATTGCCGGTGCCGCACATGGCTATGCCGAAGGCCGCCTCGCCATTCTCCACGGCTTTGGCTGCGGGATGGGCGTAGTCGGGATAGTCGCAGGAGTCTTCGGAGTCAGTGCCGAAGTCGAGGGCTTTATACCCTTTGGCGGAGAGATACTCGATCAGGGCTTTCTTCAGGGGATAGCCGGCGTGGTCGGAGGCGAATGCGATTGTTTCCATTTTTATGTATTTAAGGTTTGGGTTGGGTCATTGATGGGATTTTCCTTTGCCAAAGCCCGGGCCCGGGAGCGGAGCACAGGGCAGAAGGCCCTGTGGCGTGGCAAAAAGGGTTACACTGAGGCTTCGTGGCGGGGTGGCTACTCTGCCGGGGTGGCTACTCTGCCGGGGTGGCTACTCTGCCGGGGGGAGAGCATCGGGCTCGGGGGTAGCGGCGCTCTCCTCGGCTATCCGGCGGTTGATGGCGCCGATGTAGTCGAGTATGTCTTCGCGGCCGCGGGGCTTTTCGCTTGAGGTCACGAATACGGGAGGGAGCTCCTCCCACTGCTCCTTAAGCACTTTGCAGTAATCCTTCACCGACTTGTCGGCCGCATTAACCCCGAGCTTGTCGGCCTTAGTGAACACGATGGCAAACGGCACTTCATTCTCACCGAGCCAGGCCATGAAGTCGAGGTCTATCTGCTGCGGCTTATGGCGAATGTCGATAAGTACGAAGAGCAGGGCCATCTGCGGGCGTCGGAGCACATAGGCATCGATCATCTTGCGGAATTGCAGACGCTGGTCCTTACCGCGGGCGGCATAGCCGTAGCCGGGCAGGTCGACAAGATACCATGCACCGTTGTTGATGCTGAAATGGTTGATGAGCAGAGTCTTGCCCGGAGTCTGGGATGTTTTGGCCAGACGCGAGCGTGTAAGCATATTGATGAGCGAAGATTTGCCCACATTCGAGCGGCCGATGAAAGCATATTCCGGCACGTCGGTATCAGGGCATTTCGCCACATCGGCATTGCTGATCAGATATTTTGCGTTTTTTATTTCCATAGCATCGGTAGAGGGAGAGGGTTATGATTCAGAGATCTTCGAAGAGGTCGCGGTGGAGAGCCGCGAGGGCACGGGTGGTGTCAGCGACGGGCACCACGAGTGAAAGAGCCGTTTCGGATGTGCGGTCGGAATATGCCCTTACCGTCACACCTGCAGTTTCGAGAATCTCCTTCAGCCGTGATATTCCGCCGGGGAGATTCTTCACATCATCGCCCACCACGGCGATTGTGGTAAGGTCGGTCACCACCTCGAGCACTTCAAGTTCGGCATCCACGAATTCCGGGGCGAATTCCTCCTTCAGTAGTTTTACGGCGCAAGGCATATCGGCGGCCGCAATGGCGAATGCAAACGAGCCGGCGGCCTCCGAGCGGGCCACCATATGCAGAGTCAGTCCCTTGCGGGCCAGGGCATTGAAGCAACGTGTGGAGATGGCGGTGCTGTCAGTGGCCAGCGGTCCGCGGAGTGTCACAAGTGCCTCATCCTTAAGGGCCGACAGGCCGGTGACGGTGCGCGGATTTGCGCAGTGGGCATCCGAAATGAAAGTGCCGGGAGCCTCCGGGCGATGGGTATTCAGGATCCGGATAGGGATATTCTTATGGAATACGGGATATATCGTGGGAGGGTAGATTACCTTAGCGCCGAAAGTGCAGAGATCCATCGACTCCACAAACGACATCGAATCGATTACCCTGGCCTGGGGGACGATGCGGGGATCGCACGTAAGGAATCCGTCGACATCGGTCCAGATCTGGAGCACATCGGCATCCATAGCAGCTGCCACGAGGGCTGCCGTATAGTCGGAACCGCCGCGTCCGAGATTGGTGATTTCTCCGGTCTGACGGTCGGAGGAGATGAATCCTCCCATCACCACCGGATACGTAAGGTCGGCATTCCGGAGGGCTTCGCGGATCAGATCCGACGTAAGGTCGGTGGCGGCGATATCCTTGCCAAACCATTTTTCGGTGCGAATTATGCCGAGCGAATCGAGATGAGAGGCTCCGAGCATGTCGGCCACGATTACCGACGACATACGTTCGCCGGTGCTGACGATTTGGGCCAGAGTCTTTTCAGGGAGGTCGGCGATGAGATTGACGCCGTCGTAGAGGCGGCGGAGTTCGCGCAGCACGGGCTGAATGCGTTCCAGAGTGTGCTCGCGCCGCATTTCAGGCACTACGGCCTCGACTATATCATAGTGGCGCTGCACCATTGCTTCGCATTCCGGAATGTAATTAAGGTCGCCTGCGGCAGCCATACGGGCCGTGGCGATAAGGCGGTCGGTAAGTCCGCCGAGGGCCGACACCACGATTACGGCATCTTGCCCGAGTCCCTGTACAATCTTCTTCACGTTGGCCAGGCTTTCCGCAGTGCCTACGGAAGTGCCGCCAAATTTCAATACAATCATTATAAATCCGCTAACCGGAGAGAGATGAATGATTACACACGTATGGAGGAAACACGCCGCCCATCATGGTCAGGCCGCTCAGAGTGCTGCCCGGCAGGCAGTGGAGCGGGTTAAAGAGGAAGAGAGCGGATTCGGGCCATAGAGCCGGGGGCGTTTCCGGATGCAAAGTTACATAAAAAATCCTTACATATGGCTAAGGTATATGTTTTTCGGATATTTCCATTGCATCAGAGGGATTCAGCCGTCAGTTCAGACTCGGGTCGGGTGGTAGCATGAGCCAATGTTTGTAGTCGGGGCCGAGGCGGCGTGCGAGTGTTGTCCAAAGGGAGTCGGGGTTCTCCTGGATAAGGAGTCCGGGATCGAGCAGATTTGACAGTACGCCCCAAGCCCCGGCCTTGATTTCGCGTTCGAGCTGTCCGGATGTCCAGCCGCTGTATCCGAGGAAGAAGCGAGCTGAGCCGGCGATGCGTTCTTCAGAGGCAAGCCGGCTGATCATGAGGTCATAGTCGCCACCTACCCACAGCCCCGGCAATACCTCGAGCGCCCCGTTAAGGTGAGTGCCGAAGGAATGGATCCAGAATAGCCGCTGCATATCCACCGGGCCTCCGCAGAACACCCGGATACTCTCCTCCGCATCATTGACCTGGCAGATTTCAGCGAGCGTAAGGTCAAGGGGATGGTTGATTACAAGGCCAAGGTAACCGCCGGCCCGGTCGCGTTCGAGAATAAGCACCACCGAACGCCTGAAATTCGGATCATTAAGCAGAGGAGAGGAGACGAGTATATCGCCCCCCTTCAGGGATAGATCCGATGTATTTATATTGTGGTCAATATTTAGTCTTTCCATGTAATTATAACATTTCTGCCAGGCGGATTAGCGGCATTGCCGGGTTAAAGATACCTTATAATAAAGGGGCGGATGCCGCAGACGTCATCCGCGCGGGGGAGGGGGAGAGGATGGCTGCCTGCGGATTTTCACTCCAGGGCATCGGCCAGTCCGGCGCAGGCGTCTTCAAGAAGGTCGAGCACGTTCTCAAATCCTTCTGCCCCGTCGTAATATGGGTCGGGCACATGGTCGGCTCCCGGATGATGGCGGCAGAAATCAGTGGTGCGCATCACTTTCGCCTCCTGCTCCGGCGAGGGTGCCAAAGCGCGGAGCCGGCTGTAGTTGGAATCGTCCATCGACAGAATGAGGTCAAACTCATCGAAATCCGAGGCCTTCACCGGGCGGGAATGGTGGGTGAGGTTATATCCTCGCTGGAAGGCATGGACCCGCATGCGCCGGTCAGGCAATTCGCCGGCGTGTCCGGCATACAGTCCTGCGGAATCTATTTCAAAACGGTCGGCGATGCCGCGTTCGGCCACGATCTGTCGGAATATCCCTTCGGCGGCCGGAGAGCGGCAGATGTTGCCGAGGCATACGAAAAGCACGTTGATTTTTTTCTTTTCCTTAAGGGTGGAGAGTATTTGGCTGGGGGTCATGTCGAATCAGGTTTTTTAGGCTTTAGGAATTAGGAATTAGGAGGGAGGAATTAGGAATTAGGTTTTGGGCTTTAGGTTTTAGGAATAATGTCACTAAAATAAGGCGTACAGGCATCGGGACGTAGCAATAACCGCGGAGCGGTTTCATGGCCTGTTAACCGCGTACATACAGCTGGGCGTAG
>CAMWRH010000116.1 GCA_947176605.1 uncultured Porphyromonadaceae bacterium | reverse complement strand
CCCCTCTCTTCCCTTTGATTATCTCATTAAGCAGAGAAGGCTTTACACCTATACTTTCAGCGAGTTTTGCCTGTGTAAGGCCATTTGCCTCAAGTTCTTCCCGGATAAGTTCCCCGGGATGCGTGGGTTCAAACGGAGTAAGATTGTTGGCTATCATATCCGGAGCAACACCTTGTAATGTAATCATATCAATCGTAATGGTTTGAGAGTTCAACAATATTACAGATAGTCAGAATCGGCTCTTCGGCTGTTTCCCGCATGGTAAACTCTATTCGATACTGATTATTCACCCGAATAGAAAACCGACCGGATTTATTTCCCTTTAAGGCCTCAAAATTCAAAGAATTGATACGAAATAAGTCCTCTTTGCGAGATGCCCATTTCAAGTAATCGATTCCTCTTTTATAACGTTTGACTACGTCAATTCTGTAACGATGTTTTTTGTCGTTACTAACTCCTTTCGTATAGAGGTCTCTTAAATATTCTTCTTCGAATTCGACTATCATATAACTCTATTATGTTGCAAAGATATAAAAAGTTCTCCTACTTCACAAATTTGTGAAGTAGATTTTATCCAAACCTACATCTTTACATCAACCCATACATAGAACAATTGCTAACACTCATACTTGAATCCTCCCGGAGGGGGAGGATTCCGCTTTTCATACTGCAGGGGATGATAAATCAGCAGGCCGGGCGCTTTTTCAACGCTTTGGTTGGATATGTCGGGAGTTTGCACTATCTTTGCGGTAGCTTCGTCGGTTTGGGATGAAGTTTTGCTTATGGACAATCATTCGCACGTGGATAATCATTCGCACGATATACAGGATATACGGCAGTGGCTCAGTGAGGCGGGGGTATCCCCCACCCCTAACCGCCTGCTCGTGCTCCGCGCCATCGCGCAGGCTCACCGCCCGGTGAGTCTGGCCGAACTGGAAGCGGCCCTTGAGACTATGGAGAAGTCGAGCATCTTCCGGGTGCTTAATCTGCTTGAAAGCAAGTCGCTGATACACACCATGCAGGATGGCCGCGGGATCGCAAAGTATGAACTTTGCCATTGTCAGGGGCACGGGCATTCGGAAGAGGATATGCATGTGCATTTCTATTGCACGCAGTGCCGCGAGACGTTCTGCTTCGAGGATCTTGCCATCCCGGCTGTGACGGTGCCCGAGGGGTTCCGTATCGATACGGTCAATTTCATGCTTCAAGGGCTTTGCCCCACCTGCAGCGCACGGGCCAAGAGCAACGGATAATCCGGTGGCCCGGAGCCTTCAGCACCCGATAGGCCGGATAGGCCAAAACGGTCCATTCAGCACCTATTCCGCGCTTCGGCGAATGATATCCACCTCTATCTATTTCCGACTGTAATTATGAATAAAAACTTACTTATCACTCTTTGCACTCTCTTATTACCCGCTCTTGCCGTCCGGGGACAGGCTCGCGTAGACTCGCTGCGATGGGAGGCCTCGCTGTCGGCCGAAGTCGGTTCGGGGCAGTTCGCCCCGTTCTGGTTCTCTACGAATACCTATGGCATGGGTTCTGTAAAACCCAACAATCTCCGGCTTGAAGCCGGAATCTATAAGGATATGCGCCGCGACAACCGCTGGAGCTGGGGCGCCGGGCTGGAACTGGCCGGCGGCATCGCCCAGCAGCAGCCTTTCCACATACAGCAGGCCTATGGCGAAATCCGATACCGTTGCCTCGACCTGATGGTGGGGCAGAAGGAAATCCCGGGCTACGGCGTGGATCCGGAGCTCTCTACGGGTAATCTCCTTTTCTCCAACAATGCTATGCCGATACCACAGATCCGCGCAGGCATCTTCGATTACGCCGACATCTGGGGCACCCGCGGATGGCTCGGCATCAAGGGGTATCTGTGCTACGGAAAGTTTACCGACAACCGCTGGCTGCGCGACTGGGTGCATGACGGCGCCTACCCGCAGGGTCTGCTCTTCCACTCCAAGGGGCTGTGGCTGCGCAACGGTAATGCGGAGAAATTTCCGCTCGTTTTCGAGGCCGGCATCGAGATGGCCACCCAGTTTGCCGGGGAGGCCTGGTACTGGAACAGCGACCGCACCGAACTGCTGCACGTAAAGGCTCCCTCGGGACTGAAATCCTTCTGGAAGGCACTCGTGCCGATGGCCGGCGACGATTCGACTGTGGCCGGTGAGCAGGTGAATGTGCAGGGAAATTTCGTAGGCACATGGAGCTACGTGCTCTCCTGGAATCCGAAAGCCGACTGGAGCCTGAAGGCGTATTATCTGCATATGTTTGAAGACCATTCGATGCTCTATATCGAATACCCCTGGAAGGATGGCCTCTACGGTGTGGAGGCCACGCTCCCCAAGAACCGCTGGGTGAGCCGCGTGGTGGGTGAGTTTCTGTATACCAAAGATCAGACCGGACCGATACTCTGGGACAAGACCGACAAGATCCCGGTGCAGGTATCGGGCAATGACCATTACTACGCGCATTACATCTACGGGGCATGGCAGAACTGGGGACGCATCATAGGAAATCCGATGGTGCTCTCCCCTATCTATAACGACAACCATACGCTGACGCTGCGCAGCAACCGTCTCTGGGCCATCAATCTCGGCCTGACGGGTAATCCTACCGATGAACTGGCCTACCGCCTGCGTCTGACTTATTCGCGCAACTGGGGTTCGTACCATGTGCCGCTGCCGGAGGTGGAGGACTGTTTCAGCATGCTGGCCGAGGTGAAGTGGCGCCCGCAGTCGATCCGCGCCCTGCGCGGATGGGAAGGTGCCCTATCGGTCGGTGCCGACGGTGGCGACCTGCTCGGCAACAGTTTCGGCCTGCGCCTAAGCGTCACGCGAACAGGACTAATCAGGTTTTAGGCGTCGTGAGGCGTCGTTAGGCGTTCGGTGTTAGGTGTTAGGCTCTACATGCCTATCACCTAAAGCCTACCCCCTAAAGCCAAGCCGTGCCTCGTAGTCCTGCGCCCGAGCTTCAGCGAAGGGGAAGCTCCTCAGGCCCGCACCTAAAACCTAAAGCCTAAAGCCTATCCACCTATAACACGTACACCATGAATACACACAACGATGCCGACCGCCGGGTGCTCGAACTCCTTTCGCAGAGTTTCGGCAACGCCTCGGCCGCCGCTACAGAAATCATCAATCTCGAAGCAATCCTCAACCTCCCCAAGGGCACGGAGCATTTCGTGGCCGACATACACGGGGAGCATGAGGCTTTCTCGCATATCCTGAAGAATGCCTCGGGCAATATCCGCCGTAAGGTGCGTGAGCTTTTCGCCACTTCGATGCGCGAGGAGGAAATCCGACAGCTCTGCTCGCTGATATACTATCCGGGGCGTAAGCTGGAATATGTGAAGACCACCGAGCCGAATCTGCTCGATTTCTATTCGGTCACGCTACACCGCCTGGTGAAGGTGCTGCAGGAGGTGAGCTCGAAGTATACGCGCTCTAAGGTGCGCAAGGCGCTCCCGAAGGAGTTTGCCTATATCATCGAGGAACTGCTGCATGAGGCCCCTTCGGGCGAGAACAAGCAGCTCTACTACAACCGCATCGTGGAGACTATCATCTCTACCGGGCAGGCGGATTCGTTTATCAAGGCCATATGCCGTGTGATTCAGTCACTGAGCATCGATCAGCTCCACATTCTGGGCGATATCTACGACCGCGGTCCGGGAGCCCACCTCATCCTCGACCTGCTGATGAATTATAAGGATTACGACATACAGTGGGGCAATCACGATGCGTTATGGATGGGAGCCGCAGCCGGCAATGAGTCGTGTATCGCCAATGCCATCCGCATCTGTCTGCGCTACGGCAATATGGAGACTCTCGAGGATGGCTACGGCATAAATCTGGTGCCGCTGGCCACGTTTGCCATGGAGGTATACGGGGAGGATCCCTGTGAGGTGTTCTCTCCGAAACTGAGTCCGGGCAGTTCGGCGCTTACGCTCAAGAGCCGCCGTCTGACGGCCAAGATGCATAAGGCGATCTCTATCATACAGTGGAAGCTGGAGGCCGACCTGATACGCCGACATCCGGAATGGATGATGGAGGACCGCCGCCTGCTGCATCATATCGATTTCAATGCAGGAACGGTGGAAATCGACGAGAAGAGCTATAAACTGCTCGACCATAATTTCCCCACCATCGACCCCTCCGATCCCTATGCGCTTACGGCTGAGGAGAAGGAGCTGATTGCGAAACTGGTGCACAGTTTCCAGGTGAGCGACAAACTGAAGAGCCACATGCACGTTTTCCTCTCCCACGGAGGCATCTACGGTATCTATAATTCGAATCTGCTTTTCCATGCCTCGGTGCCGCTCAATGCCGACGGCACGCTGAAGGAGGTGGCGGTGCTTGATGAGATGCTGAGCGGAAAGGGGCTGCTGCAGAAGGTGGAGAGCCTTATGCGGGCGGCTTTCGATCCGGATTCTTCGCCGGAACTGAGGCAGTATGCCCGCGACTATTATTTCTACGTGTGGTGCGGGCCTGACTCTCCGCTCTTTGACAAGGCGAAGATGGCCACTTTCGAGCGATATCTGCTTAAGGAGAAGGAGCCGCAGCATGAGGAGAAGGGGCATTATTATCTGCTGCGGAATGAGGAGAAGGTGTGCGACATGATTCTCGATGCATTCGGCGTAAAGGGGGAGCACCGCCATATCATCAACGGCCATGTGCCGGTTAAGGCCGGCAAGGGTGAGAATCCGATCAAGGCCAACGGTAAGATGATGGTGATCGACGGAGGTTTCTCGAAAGCCTACCATAATACGACGGGTATCGCGGGCTACACGCTGGTGTTTCATTCCCGAGGGTTCCAATTAGTGCAGCACGAGCCTTTCACGTCGGCCGAGGAGGCTGTGAAGAACGGTTCCGACATCGTGGACACCACGCAGATCGTGGAGATGAACCATCACCGGCTCCTGGTGCGCGACACCGACAAGGGAGCCGAACTGCAGAGCCAGATCAATGAGCTGCGCGAACTGCTGAAGGCCTACCGTCACGGCACGCTCAAGGAGCGCAAATGACGGACGCTTCCGCGACATCCCGGATTCCCCGTAATACACAAATCCCGGAGCTTCACGCTGAAGCCCCGGGATTTTTCAGTCTTTAGGGGAAGGGGGATCACTGCTGCTCGGTGCCGGCGAATTCCATCAGGTAGGCCTTGATGAAATCA
>CAMWRH010000115.1 GCA_947176605.1 uncultured Porphyromonadaceae bacterium | reverse complement strand
GTCCGACTTATACCCCAAAATTCGATGTTTTCAAATTTTTGTCATGTACTTAAAATTATTTATCGTATAAGGACAGTATTATAATAGACAGGCCATGACACGTGAAAATATAAACATAGCCCGTACGGTAATTCGCTCCGCCCGTATCGGGATAATTGTATGTGAAATAGCACGACGCCTTGAGATTACCCCATCAGAGGCCTTGAGAAGATTCTATCAGAGTGCCACATGCAGAAATTTCCATGACCGCTCTACCGGATTGTACCTGTTGGGCGACCTCTACATTGTCGAGGAATTCCTCGCTGAGATACAATGATTCGCATCGGGTGACTTTATAATCTGTGTAATCAATCAGTGCTCAACCTATTTTCAACGTAGCCGTCAACAGGGCCAACAGGATTGCAGATCGGGCAGGCATCATCATCAATTGATTAGACATATTTCCGGAGTATTGACGTCAACACGCGGCAATTGCGGCAATTGTCGGGCTGAAATTTGGAGAAGGAGGATATTATCGTTATATTTGCGGATTGTGACGCGACGGTGCCTGTCGCGGTCCTGATTTTGTCTATGGTAAAACCTGAATCCCTACATATCGCATCTGCCGACCCGGTGAACCCGGCCGACGCTCTTTCTCCTTCGGCGCATGAGTCGGCAATCCCCTCGCCGCCCCCGGCTCTGTATCTGATACCGGTGGGTATGTCGGATGCGCCGTTGGGCGATGTGCTGCCGGAGGGCAACCTTAATATCGTGCGCGGTATCCGCCATTTTATTGTGGAGAATGTGCGCAACGCCCGTCGGTTTCTGAAGCGCTGCGACCCGGCTATCGATATATCCGCCCTCTCATTCCATGAGCTTAACCGGCATACCGACACGTCGCAGGTCAATACCTTCCTTGAGCCGCTGCGTCACGGGGAGCCCGTGGGGCTGATGAGTGATGCGGGGTGTCCGGCTGTGGCCGACCCGGGTGCCATCGCGGTGGCGGCGGCTCAGCGCGAGGGGTTCAGGGTGAAGCCGCTCGTAGGGCCGTCGAGCATCCTGATGGCGCTGATGGCTTCGGGGTTCAATGGTCAGGGTTTCGCCTTCCACGGCTACCTTCCTATCGATGAAGGTGAACGCGCCGCCACCCTGCGGCGCCTGGAGGCCGAATCCCGGCGGCACGACATGACCCAGATATTCATCGAGACACCATACCGCAACGACCGGATGCTCCGCTTCCTCGCGGATACGCTGTCGCCGCAGACGATGCTATGCGTGGCCTGCGACATCACGGCTCCGCAATCGGAAAGCATACGCTCCATGCCGGCTGCCCGCTGGCGCGCTCTGCTCGACCGGAAAGCGCCGGATTTCGACAAGCGCCCGGCAATCTTCCTGATCTACGCCGGATCGGGCGAGAGTGTGCACCAAAGCAAGGAGAAGCATCCCCACTCCCCGAGAAAAGGGGATGGCCGTAGGCGCAGGTAGCCACGGCGCAAGCATCTCTTCCACCGACGCATATCGCATTCAACACCCCTCTTCTTCTTATCCTCCCTTATTCCCCTCACCCTCAACTCCTGAAAACAGTAACAACAGCGTAACATCCAAGATACACGACCATGGCACGACGACGCACGGTAATCAACTTCGTAGGACAGATGACAATACCCTTCGAGGAGTTCGGCAATGCCCATCCCATACCCGCACCGGCAGAAACATCCGCTCTGACCACCGACAATCCGGCCACGCGGGTAATCAATTATATCTCTTTCGGTTCCGGCTCAAGCGGCAACTGCTGCTATGTGGGCACCCGTGAAGGGGGATTCCTGATCGATGCCGGGGTCAATGCCGAGGATGTGACCGAAGGGCTCCGGGCCAACGGGGTGAAGATGGAGCGTGTGAAGGGTATACTTCTTACCCACGACCATTCCGACCACGTGAAGTATGCCTATACGCTGCTGCGCACCAATAAGCATATGCGCCTTTTCTGCACCAACCGGGTGCTCAACGGGCTGCTGCGCCGCCACGGGATATCGAAGCGTATCAAGGATTATCATGTGCCTGTATTCAAGGAGATTCCGTTCCGCCTGGCGGGTACGGAAATCACGGCCTTCGATGTGCCTCACGACGGCACCGACAATATGGGATTTTCTGTAAATTACGACAACCGTAATTTCGTGATAGCCACCGATCTGGGAGCCGTCACCGAACGCGCCCGCTATTATATGAGCCGTGCCACATATCTCGTTATCGAAGCAAATTACGACCTTCAGATGCTGCTCTACGGTCCCTATCCGGAATATCTGAAGGCCCGCATCCGCACCGAGCGCGGCCATCTTGACAATACGGATACGGCGGCCTTTCTGAAGGAAATCTGGTCGCCTGACCTGAAATATGTGTTCCTGTGCCATCTGTCGAAAGACAATAATACCCCGGCCAAGGCCCTGAAGGCCGTGCGGGAGGCTCTGGAATCACGCGGCGTGAGCATCGGCGACGGCGAGGAGACGCTGCATGACCGCAAGACTGACGTGCAGCTCGTGGCTCTCCCGAGGTTTGAGCCTACGAGATGGTATGTGTTCCGCCCATAGGGTGCCGGAGGAATCTGCCGCGCCGGCAGATGGAATGTGCTATCAGAGCGTTCTGCAAGGGATATGTGGCATCTCCCGCGCATTGCCTATCCCTGACCACTCCGAAGGGGGATATTTTGCCGCACGCCCGACACGATTACACCCCTCTGACCTTTTTATTGCAATTAAGCTTGCAGACTTGCTGGATTATGGTTATATTTGCCACCTGCAACCCAACCACCCGACGAGCCTATGGAATTGCTTTACCACTACCTCTGGAAACATAAGATGATGGGGCGTGAGCTCCGTTTGCCCGACGGTACCCCCGTGACAATCCGCTATGCCGGACGTCATAACACGGATGCCGGACCGGATTTCAGCAATGCACGCATCACGGTGGGGGGCCAGGAATGGGTAGGTAATGTGGAGATTCATGTGAAGGCTTCGGATTGGTTTGTCCACGGCCATGACAAGGATAAGGCGTATGATTCGGTAATCCTGCATGTGGTGGCGGTAAGCGATGCTGTGGTGCGACGCATCGACGGAAGTGTAATTCCGCAGGTGGAGGTATCGCTCCCCAGAGATTTCTATATCACGTATACACGCCTTATGGCCGATATGAAGGGGGTAAGGTGTCAGGATATGCTCCACACGGTGCCGCAACTCGTATGCACCGACTGGCTTGAGACTCTTTCGATGGAAAGGATGCAGACCAAGGCTGCCCGGCTGATGGACTATTACTCTCAGCTTAATTCCGATTGGGAACAGGCTGTGTTCACTCTGCTGGCTCGCGGTCTGGGATTCGGACTCAACAGTCTGCCGTTTGAGATGCTCGCCAAGAATCTCCCTCTGAAATACCTCTATCATCATGCCGACGACCTTCTGCAGACGGAAGCGCTGCTCTTCGGTCAGGCCGGGCTGCTCGACCCGGGCATATATCCGTATGAGGATTATTATCAGTCGCTTTGCCGGGAGTATATGTTTCTGCAGCGCAAGTACGGATTGCGTCCGCAGCGCCGGGAAGTATGGAAATACGCCCGCACACGCCCGCAGAATTTTCCTCACCGCCGCATAGCCCTTCTTGCTGCAGCCGTACATAGGAGGGAGGGGTTCTCTTCGGGTCTGGTGGAGGCCGGAGGGGATATCGACCGGCTTATGGAGCTGTTTGACTGGCGGCTCGACGGATATTGGGGCACTCATTGCGGTTTCGGTCCGGAGGGGGGTGAGCGTGTCGTGCCGCGCACCCTGTCGGATGCGAGCAAGGAACTGCTTATCATCAATGTGGCGGCACCCTTCTATTACGCATATGCGGCCATGAGCGGCGACCTCGAACTGGGCGAACGGGGCATCAACATGCTGACCCGTCTGCGCCCTGAACGCAATTCCATCATATCATCATGGCAGGTCGGTGGCCTGAAGGTGCCCGATGCCCTGCGCAGCCAGGCATTGCTGCATCTGCGCTCGGAATACTGCGACCGCAACCGATGCCTCGAATGCCGCTTCGGCCACTATCTGCTGCGCCACCGCGCAGGCGGCCACCTCTTCGACTACAACCGCATCTCTGACAACGTATTCGTGGATGCCGACACAGCCGAGCGCCTTGATAGAATCACATGTAAATAACTGTTTTACCGCCGCGTACATCACGGGATATCCCCGCGATGTGCGCGGCTCGTCCCTTTTAGTGCCGGGGAATAGTGAAACCTACAGATTTTGAGCATTTTTTTCATGATTGCTGACCTAAGAATCGACAGAGTTTGTTAATTTTGTAGGAATTTTTGACCCAAAATGGCAGACAAACGGACAGATACGCCGTAATACACTGCTATTCAATCGATTGAATATATGGCATTCCAAAAAAGAGATACGCGTCAGCCCGACCGGATACTGGCCCGGCAGAACCGGGGAGAGATTACCGAACCGCTGATGCAGTTTGTAGCCAAGGAATTTCCCGATGCCCCGCGCAATGACGTGAAGAAGTGGCTGAAGTTCGGACATCTGATGATCAACGGTGTGGTGACCCACGCTTTCGATGCCCCGGTGGAACCGGGACAATGGGTGGAACTTAACCTTAGCCGCCCTTTCGCCGTATTCCGCCATCCGAGGATGCAGCTCGTGTATGAAGACGACGACATTCTGGTGGTCAACAAAGGGTACGGTCTGCTCTCCGTAGGCACCGGTTCGCTTAAGAAGGAGGCCACGGCCTACGATATACTGAAGACCTATGTGAAGGATGTGAATCCGACCAACAAGGTGTTTGTGGTGCATCGGCTGGACCGCGCCACAAGCGGTCTGATGATGTTTGCGAAGCATCCCGAGGCCCAGGACGCGATGCAGCATAACTGGAAGAATATGGTCATTGAGCGCCGCTATGTGGCGGTGCTCGAAGGTTTCGTGAAGGAGGATGAGGGTGAAGTGCGCTCTTATCTCGGCGAGACGTCGCAGTATGAGGTGTATTCACGTCCCGAACCGGGCGAGGGGCTGAAACTTGCCGTAACACGCTATCGCGTCTTAGGGCGCGGCCACGGCTATTCGCTGGTGGAATTCTCGCTCGATACGGGGCGTAAGAACCAGATCCGCGTACATGCCAAGGAGATGGGGCATCCGATCGTGGGCGACCGCAAGTACGGCGCCAAGGCGAGCCCTATCGGGCGTCTGGCCCTTCACGCACGCACGCTGCGCTTCGCGCATCCCGTCACCCGGCGCGACATGCGCTTCGAGACTCCCGTGCCGGCCCGCTTCCTGAAGATGATCGGCGGACTGAAGAAGGATGGGGCAGCCTCTGCCGACGGAGCAACGACCGATGCCGACTGACCCCACCCCTCCTC
>CAMWRH010000114.1 GCA_947176605.1 uncultured Porphyromonadaceae bacterium | reverse complement strand
AACCGCTCCGCGGTTGAGAGGCACAGTGAGTTCGTAACCGCACACCGACAGCTGAAGGAGCGATAACCGCTCCGCGGTTGAGAGGTACGGAGGGCGTTGTCCGCGTACAGGCAGCGGAGCGGTTAGGGGCTACTATTAATGTCACTAAGTGTAACCTCAGGATAGGAGCAGATTAACACCGAAAGAAGGCGATATTTCACCTATCGGGGCTATGGGAATACTTATTTTAGTGACATTAAGGCTGAGGGTCAACCCTGGGCGAGGAGTGTCAGAGGCCGGGGAGGGGGACAAAAAAGGACCGGCCATCCTGACAGGGGTGTCGGGATGGCCGGTGAAGTTTCTGGAGGTAAGGTTTGCGACGGGTGGTGCTTACTTTTTAGTAGAGCGGTTGCCGTAGCGGCTGCGGAACTTGTCGACACGACCTGCGGTGTCCACGAGTTTCTGCTTGCCAGTGAAGAAGGGGTGGGAAGCTGAAGTGATTTCGAGCTTCACGAGGGGGTACTCTTTACCGTCGACCTCGATAGTCTCTCTTGAGGCTACTGTAGAGCGAGTGATGAAGATTTCGTCGTTGGACATGTCTTTGAACACCACTTCACGGTAGTTGGAGGGATGGATGTCTTTTTTCATCTCTAATTTTTCTGCAGTTAAAATTATTGTTTGGGCGGCGTTTCGGGGCCTTGCATCCGGTCAGCGGAAGCCTGCCGGGATGAGGGCGCGAGGCGCCATTGATTTCGCAGCAGGTCGCGATCCCGCTACTTTCGGCCTGCAAATTTACTAAATTTTCCGCACATGGCCAAATCCGGGATGTTTTTTCGCGTATATTTTTCTGCTGCGGGGGCAGGGGCGGGTCAGCTCATGAAGCAGAGTATGAGCACCTGTGCCACAATGACGCGCATGAACATGGTGAGCGGGTATACGGTGGAGTATGCCACTGCGGGGGAGTCATTGTTGGCCACCTTGTTGGCGTAGGCCAGTGCGGGGGGATCGGTGTATCCGCCGCTCATCATACCGATGATGCTGAGATAGTTCATCTTGTATTTGCCGCGCGCTATGAGGCCTACCACGAGGAGCGGGATAAATGTAATCAGGAAACCGTAGCCCACCCAAGTGGCGCCGCGCAGATTGAATACCGTGGCGGCGAAATCCTTACCGGCCGCTATTCCGACTGAGGCGAGGAAGAGACATATTCCGATCTCGCGCAGCAGGAGGTTGGCCGAGGAGTTGGTGTAGGTGACGAGGTGGAACCGTGTGCCGTAGGCGCTGATGAGGATAGCCACCACGAGGGGGCCGCCTGCCAGACCGAGCTTCATGGGCACCGACATGCCCGGGAACTGCAACGGGATGCTGCCCACGAGGATACCGAGGAAGATGCCGATAAACATCGTGATGAGGTTGGGCTCATTGAGTCGCTTCATCGAGTTGCCGAGTTTTGCGGCCACGGAATTGATGTCGTCGAGCTTGCCCACGACAGTGATGCGGTCGCCCATCTGGAGGCGTATATTGGGGGATGCGAGCAGGTCGACGCCGGCACGGTTGACGCGGGTGACGTTCAGTCCATAGGCCGTGCGCATGTGGAGCGATCCGAGTTTGGCGCCGTTGTATTCTGTCTTCGTGACCACGATGCGGCGTGATACGATGGGACCCTTCTCCATTTCCCACTGCTTTTCGACCTTTGGACCGAGGAAGCGTGTGAATACTTCTTCATCCTGGATGGAGCAGATTACGAGCACGAGGTCGCCGAGTTCGATCTTGTCGTCGGCCGTCGGGATGACGGAGCGTCCGTCGGGGCGCTCGATGCGCGAGAGCACGAAATCGGCCGAGATGAGGGTGTGGAGCTTACGGATGTCGAGCCCCTGCACGAGTTCGTTGGTGACGCGGTAAGTCACGCGGTGGGGCGCCATGAGGGATGCTTTCTTATCATCCTCCACCTCAGCGATTTCCTTGCTTACGTCCACCTTAAAGAACTTCTTGATGAGGATCATCGTAAGGATGATGCCCACCACGCCGAGCGGGTAGGCCGCGGCATATCCCATCGACATCTGCTGGCTCATGTCGTAGGCAGACTCGTTGATCTGAAGCACAGTCTGCTGTGCGGCACCGAGACCGGGTGTATTGGTGACGGCGCCGCTCATGATGCCTACCATTTCATAAAGCGAAGTGGCTCCGTCGTCGCCACCCTGTATGAAATAGATGGCGAGCATCACCGCTACGTTGAGGCCGATTCCGGTGAGGGCGAGTGCGTTCATGCGTATACCCCCCTCCTTGAAAGAAGAGAAGAAACCGGGACCTACCTGCATACCGATGGAGAAGATGAACAGAATGAGTCCGAACTCACGGAGGAAGTGCAGCGTGTCGGCCTGAACGATGTAGCCGAAGTGGCCCATAAGCAGTCCGACGAAGAGGACGAACGTCACGCCCAGCGACACTCCGAAGATCTTGATTTTGCCGAGGTAAATACCGGCGAAAATCACAAAGGAATAGAGCAGTATCGTGCTGGCCAACGATACCGAATGAGGCTTAAGCAAATCTATTAGCCAATCCATTTTGTTATATAGTTTGATTGATTATTCTCCTTGCATAATATCCTTGCTCCGCACCGGGGAAATGGGGGCAGGGACTCTCCTATCCGTGCCGGCGGCAGGCCATCCGGGTAACCGCCGACGAAACAAAGTGCAAAATTACCAAAAAAATTCCTAACTTTGCATTTCAAAACACTTCTTTTTTCAACAAATGCTCCGTATTCATGTACTGATGCAGGTAAGCGGAGGATAAGCAGTGATAGAATTGTCAAACATTAATAGACTTTTATAACTACAACATGAAGAAAATTCGTGCAGCAGTGGTGGGGTTCGGCAACATAGGCCGTGCAGCCCTGGAGGCCCTTGAGGAGGCTCCCGATTTTGAAGTGGCGGGGATAGTGCGCCGCAATCCGAATGACCGTGCCGGGGTGCCGGCGGAAGTGCCTGTGGTGGCCGACATCACTGAACTCGGGGATGTGGATGTGGCGATACTCGCCGGCCCGACACGCTCTATCGAGGAGCAGGCGAAGGGGATACTGGCGAAGGGTATCAATACGGTCGACAGCTTCGACATACACTCACAGATACCGGAACTCCGCGCTTCGCTCGATGCCGTGGCGAAGGCCCACGACGCGGTGAGCGTGATTTCATCGGGATGGGATCCGGGGAGCGACTCGGTGGTGCGCTGCCTGATGGAGGCTATCGCGCCGAAGGGTGTGACTTACACCAATTTCGGTCCCGGCCGATCGATGGGGCACACAGTGGCCGTAAAGGCGATCGAGGGTGTGAAGGACGCGCTTTCGATGACTATCCCCCTGGGCACCGGGATACACCGCCGCATGGTGTATATCGAGCTGCTTCCGGGCTACGAGCTTGCCGATGTGGCAGCCGCCATCAAGGCCGATCCCTATTTCGCATCGGATGAGACGCATGTGATGGCCGTGGAATCGGTGGATGCCCTCAACGATGTGGGTCACGGTGTGAACATGGTGCGCAAGGGTGTATCGGGCACTACGCACAATCAGCTCTTAGAGTTTGACATGAAGATCAACAATCCGGCCCTTACGGGTCAGGTGCTGGTGTGTGTGGCCCGTGCGGCGATGCGTCAGCTTCCGGGATGCTACACAATGATCGAGATTCCGGTGGTAGATCTTCTTCCGGGCGACCGCGCGGGCTGGGTGAAGAAACTTGTGTGACACGCGCACCCCGCTCTCCGGGAGGGATAGCATGACATTGCACTCCCCTCCCCCTATGAACCGAAAAACGCGAGGACCGAAAAACGCGCCCTTCCCCCCATCGTGGCGGGGGAAGGGCGCGTTGCTGTATGGAGTGCCGCCGTGAGGCGGCGCCATGTACCGGATCAGACGGGCCGGATCAGGTGAGCTTGCGGTAGCGGATGCGGTGGGGAGTGTCGATCACGCCATCGCGCTTCTTGCGGTATTCCTCATAGTCGGAGTAGGAGCCTTCGTAGAACGTCACCTTACTGTCTCCCTCAAAGGCGAGGATATGGGTGGCGATACGGTCGAGGAACCAACGGTCGTGGCTCACTACGACGGCGCATCCGGCGAAATTCTCCAGACCCTCCTCAAGGGCGCGGAGCGTGTTAACGTCGATATCGTTGGTGGGCTCGTCGAGCAGGAGCACATTGCCCTCCTCTTTGAGAGCCATGGCGAGGTGCAGACGGTTGCGCTCACCGCCGGAGAGCACCCCGATTTTCTTTTCCTGGTCGGCTCCGGTGAAATTGAATCTCGACAGGTAGGCGCGTGCGTTCATGTCGCGGCCACCCATGCGGAAACTTTCGACGCCCTGCGAAATCACCTCATACACACTCTTTTCGGGAGAGAGATCCTTATGGTTCTGGTCGACGTAAGCGATCTTCACCGTCTCGCCGACATCGAACGAGCCGCGGTCCTGCTTCTCCAGCCCCATGATAAGGCGGAAAAGGGTGGTCTTACCGGCACCGTTGGGACCGATTACACCTACTATGCCGTTGGGTGGGAGCATGAAATTCAGTCCGTCGAAGAGCACTTTGTCGCCATAGGCCTTGCCCAGATCGATAGCCTCTATGACCTTATTGCCCAGACGCGGACCGTTGGGGATATAGATTTCCAGTTTCTCCTCGCGGGCCTTCTGGTCTTCGTTGAGCAGGCGGTCGTAGCTCGACAGACGGGCCTTGCTCTTCGACTGGCGGGCCTTCGGGGCCATACGCACCCATTCGAGCTCTCGCTCGAGGGTTTTGCGGCGTTTTGAGGCCTGCTTCTCTTCCTGGGCCATGCGGAGGGTCTTCTGTTCGAGCCATGAGGAGTAATTGCCCTTCCAGGGTATCCCCTCGCCACGGTCGAGTTCGAGAATCCATCCGGCCACATGGTCGAGGAAGTAGCGGTCGTGGGTGACGGCGATTACCGTGCCGGGATACTGCTGGAGATGCTGTTCGAGCCAGTCGATCGATTCGGCGTCGAGGTGGTTGGTAGGCTCGTCGAGCAGGAGGATGTCGGGCTGCTGGAGGAGGAGGCGGCAGAGTGCCACACGGCGGCGCTCGCCACCGGAGAGGGTGGCGATCTTCTGGTCGTCCGGCGGACAGCGGAGTGCATCCATGGCTCGTTCGAGCTTATTGTCGATGTTCCATGCGTCGGTGGCGTCGAGCTTGTCCTGGAGGGCGGCCTGGCGGTTGATGAGCTGATCCATCTTCTCGGGGTCTTCGAGCACTTCGGGATCGGCGAAGGCATTGTTAACCTCGTCATACTCCTTGAGGAGCTGCATGATCGGGGCCACACCTTCCTCCACGACCTCGCGCACTGTCTTGTCGGGGTCGAGTTTGGGTTCCTGTTCGAGGTATCCTACGGAGTATCCGGGGGAGAACACCACGTCGCCCTGATAGCTTTTGTCGATACCGGCTATGATCTTGAGCAGCGTGGATTTACCGCTGCCGTTGAGACCGATGATGCCGATTTTGGCACCGTAGAAGAACGACAGATAGATGTCTTTCAGGATCTGGCGCTGCGGGGGGATGATTTTGCTCACTCCCACCATTGAGAATATTATTTTCTTGTCGTCAGCCATTTGTTATGTCTTGTGTATTTGGTTTCAGATACGGAGAGTAATCCCTTCGCTGAAGCTCGGGCGCAGGACTACGGGGCCCGGC
>CAMWRH010000113.1 GCA_947176605.1 uncultured Porphyromonadaceae bacterium | reverse complement strand
CCGCACCCCTTCCCCCCACAGGGCATCCAAGGCCGAGCCACTAAAAGTATCCCCAAGCGCCCAAGAAACAAAAAATCCCGCGCCCTTCGCGCCCTTCGCGTCCAATCCCCGGGCATCAAGGCCGCGCCACAGAAAAAAACATGCTGTCAAACATACAGGGCCAACAAAACCCTCCCAAGGGCGGAAGCGTTAAAAAGACATAACTAAACTTTCTAAATACTATGAAAAAAACTACCCTTTTCGCGGCTCTCCTTATGACAGCCTGCTCATTCGGCTCCCCGGCCTTCGCACAGCAGCAGCGCTCGCAGGAATTCAAAGACAAATACAAACTCAAGGAAGCCGTAGTACTCAGCCGACACAACATCCGTTCCCCGCTCTCCGACTCAAAAAGCGCCCTCGGACGCATGACTCCTCACCAGTGGCACAAATGGAGTGCCGGCAAAAGCGAACTCACCTCTCGCGGAGGTGCCCTCGAGACAATGATGGGGCAGTACTTCCGCAAATGGGCCGTCGATGCCGGACTGTTCCCAGAAAACTACGTCCCCACAGCCGACGACCTCAACGTAATAGCCAACTCCATGCAACGCTGCATCGCCACCGCACGCTACTTCACCTCCGGATTCATGCCCGTAGGCAACGTCATGGTCGACCACCGCTTCACCCCCTCCAAGATGGATCCCCTCTTCAATCCTCAGATCACCAAGGACTCCCCCGAATTCCAGGCCGAAGCAAAGCGGCAGATCGCCGCTATGGGGGGCAAAAACGGTATGAGAGGGATCAACGAGAAAATACAGCCCGACTACACCCTGATGATGGAAGTGCTCGACGTCAACGACTCCCCGATGGCTAAGGAAAACGATCCCAAACTCGCCGGACTCACCAACTACGACACTGAAGTAGTGCTCGAAAAATGGAAAGAACCGTATCTCAAAGACGGATCGGCACTCAAGGAACTTAATTCGGCCAGCGACGCATTCATACTCCAGTACTATGAAGAACCCGACACTGTGGCCGCCGGATTCGGTCATGCGCTCAACCGCGACCAGTGGTCGCAGCTCGCACACGTAAAGGATACCTACCAGGACGTCCTCTTCGCCGCCCCGATCGTAGCCACCAACGTGTCGCACCCGCTGATACAGTACATCTACGACGAACTCCGTTCGCCCGACCGCCGCTTCACATTCCTCGTAGGTCATGACAGCAACATCTCCAGCGTCACCTCAGCCCTCGGCGTGGAGGAATACGAAGTGCCCGAAGCCATTGAGAAAAAGACACCCATCGGATGCAAGGTAGTGATCGAGAAATTCGAAGGTGCCGACGGACAGGAATACGCCGACGTCAACCTCGTCTACCAGAGTGTCGACCAGTTGCGCGACATGCAGCTCCTCGACCTCGACAATCCCCCGATGATCTACCCCCTCAGCTTCAAAGGCTTGCAGAAGAACGCCGACGGCCTCTACCTCCTCTCCGACCTCGAGCAACGCTTCGAAGACACCCTCGCCGCCTACGAAGCCATCCCCTCCAAGTAACCCCATCTCCCCTCCGCTAACCCTATCTCCCCGGTAACTAACGCGAATCTCCCCAACGTACGGACATGCCTTTGGCATGTTTTCGATATAACGCACATATGGATTAGGATTTCGCGTGTCGGATGCCATTACATTTATGCCCATGCCGGCGGGGTGTGCTTGGTTCAACATGCCAAAGGCATGTCCCTACGTTTACGTGCCGCTTTTGCGATGTTGGACATCCGGAGAAAATGCAGTCACCATTTTCGTAAATTTACGAAAATGGTGACTGCTTTGGATTTTAGGGCTTTACACTTCCGTATAAATGATATGTTTCAGTTATTCTGGTTAATGAGGTTGACAATGACTTTCACCATCGTATCTTTTTCCTCTGTGCGGCTTTCAGCTATCATCAGAGTAAGGGCGACAAGAGTGTTGTCGGCAATTCGTTTAGTACCGTCCTCATTGTAGAGGATGCCATTGCCGTTAAGGAACCAAAGAAAGAGAGTAGCGGCAATGCGCTTGTTGCCGTCGCTGAAGGAATGGTTCTTTGTGACGAGATACAACAGCATGGCGGCTTTCTCCTCTACCGAAGGATAAAGATCGACACCTCCGAAGGTTTGGTATATTTGGCCGATGGAACTTTTGAAAGAATCGTCTTTCTCATTGCCGAAAAGTGTGCTGCCCCCGAATTTCTCATGCAGTTCGCGGATGACCTCCATGGCGCTTTCGTATGTGGCATGGAAGGACTCTTTACCAGTGGTATACTCAATCTTCAATTTCTGATAGTCGTAGCGGTCGAGAGTGTCGAGGGCATAAGTGTAGTCAACAACCACATCAAGCAGAGAACGGCTGTCTTCTGTCAGTTTTTCCTGATTCTGTATTGTGCGTCCAAGTACCCTTACCAGCTGGCTAAGTTCATCGTACTTCTGTGCAGCAATCCGTTCGTTGATAGCGTATCCCTGCAAAAGATATTGTTTCAGTACCTTATTGGCCCATATGCGAAAGGCCGTTGCATTCTTTGAGTTTACCCGATAACCGACAGAAAGGATTGCATCCAAATTATAGAAATTCGTTTCCTTAGTCTGCGTTTTTCCCGGCATGGCACCATGGGCAGTGGTTGTTTCCATTTTGGAAATAACCTCATCCTCCTTCAATTCCCCGGAACTGAAGATGTTTTTTAAATGCTTGGAAATAGCCGGTACTTTTGTACCGAAAAGGTCGGCGATCTGACGTTGAGTTAGCCAAATTGTTTCGCCACGAACAGTTACATCCAAGCGGGTGTCTCCGTCCGGTGCTTGGTATATTATAAGTTGTGAGTTGGTCTCTTCCATATAGCAAGTTTACGAATTAAGTAAGTGCTCAAATTTAATTTATACAATATGCGAGGTTGTTTTTTAGTTGATTTCGGTGCGGAGTGAAGGAGTATAGCGGGCTATGCGACTGATCGACAAGCCGAAAGCGGCAAAAAACAAGCCGCAGATTGTATAAAAGATTTCTTTCATCTTACTATCGTTTAAATTTGAACATTTACTTATAGGTTCAAATCGTCACTACTTTGCAGACAAATTTAGGGATAAAATCTTGTATATACAAGATTTTATCCTATAAATTTGCATTGGGAAACGTCGGCCTGGCCCGACGTTAAACGGCAAAGCCGACTCGTCGGCTTAGGGGTGTCGGTGCTGTCATGGGCGCGGCTGCAGGGATGTCGGCTTCTTGTATTTCGGTGAGGGATTTGTCGTCTGTCATTCCCTCGCCAACGACCCTGACAGCCATCGCCGGGAGTATTTCGGTCTGAATCATATTCATTACGTGACGGGCATTTCCGAAGTTTTTCACGCGTCGTTCATAGTCTGCCTTAAGACGGGCAATCAGAGCTTTCCGCGCACCGGAAGTCAGCGTATAATTGTTTCTGACAAGATAATTCTCGGCAATCTCCATCAGCTCGGCTTCCGTGAAATCATCAAAAGTATAGATGTTGGCTTCCGGAATACGCGACTTGAAACCGGGATTCATATCCGACATCCGCTTCATTTCGTCAGGATATCCGGCAAGAATAAGCATCCAGTCTCTATTGGTGTCATCAGAGAGTGCAGTCAGCAGGGTCTCAATGACAAATCTGCCCGGGTCACGCGGGTCATTGGGCTGGCAGAGCTGATATGCTTCGTCAATAAACAATATGCCGCCTTGCGCCTTCTCTATGGCTTCCAAGGTCTTCTCTGACTCTGAGTTATAGTTTTGTCCAAGCAGCGAAGCCCGTTCACGTACCACTACATGGCCTTCTGACAGTACACCGGCCTGATGCAGCATTTTCCCTATCAGTTTCGCGACGGTGGTTTTACCTGTGCCGGGTGAGCCGAGAAACATCGAATGCAATGGTGCGGCGGCTACAGACAGTCCTTTGTCAGACCGCATCCTGTTGAAGCGCACCACGCGCTCGTATACCGATAGCTTCTCCTTTACAGCGCGAAGTCCCGTGAGATGGTCGAGTGACATGAACGGAGCGCATTTCACTTCAGATGCTTCTTCCAGTGAGTCCTCTGTTTCCGCACGTCCGTCAGCAAGTGACGCATCATCATCGTCCGGTCCTTCGGATTGTGAAGCGAGAAATCTGTCAATGGCATCGTCAAGAGAATCCGCTTCCGGTATGGAGTCAGCCCCGATGTCCCGGTTAAATCGCCGGTCGATCAGGGCTTTTGCATCCGGCAGAGAATATTCGTCCATCGGTTCGATCTCATGCCCGAACCATACGCCGCGTATATCCTCGTCGCTAAGAGAGTCAAAGACGAAGCCGGCAACAGGGTATTCCATGCAAAGGAGTTCGGCATAGAACACTCCGTTGATGTCGCCGGCTGTCCCGAAAGGGCATTCTATGGTCCAGCGATTATCTTTATAGCTTTCCGGATTGCAGCAGAATGGTTCTCTGAAGAAAACCTTTACATTTTCTCCGTCCGGGTAGTAAAGCCTTACCTCAAGTTCCGGCATTACCGGCAGCAACAGGCAGCATATTTCAGGAGAGACTACGAAGCGCACAAGGTACTCGTGCGTGTCGATGGTGTTGAGCGACCTGTACACATCGTTTCCCCACGAAGGTCTGATTCCTCCGTCGCAGATCCGATACCACTCGGTCGGGTCGCCCATAGTGGATTTGTCAAGAAGATGGATTACACTTTCGGCAAGTGGAAGTCCGGCGGTTTGATCGCGTACCGCAAGCTTGTAGGTGTGGTCGCCGGCGATGCCCGACGGCTCAGCCGGGAAGTTGAGGCAAACGTCCTTATAGCCATCGGCTGCAAGATTTACCTTTACTGTTTGAGTGGCCACGGTGCATCGCAGCGTCATGTCTACGAGCGTCAGCGAAATGTTTCGGCGGGCACCCTTGTCGGGGCGGTTGTTGCAGACTTCAATCCTGACGGCTATACCGGCGAAATTTCCATCCACAAGGAAATCATGCCGGTCATCGTAGGGAAATCGTTCGATGAATGCTGAATCATCAGTCTCATCGCAGTTGTAGGTGTAGAATTGGATAATATCTACGGATATGGGTGATTTTATATTCATATTCATACAGTTTTAGCGGGAAGACCCATGGAGTCTCCCGGGTTTGCAATTCAGTTTATACTGGGGTAGTTCTTAGGTGCTGTGTCAATTCCCAAGAGCTACTTACTTCATCTTGTCAATCTCATCCGGAGGCCTGCCTCCGGAGCCGTACCAACATGTCAATGTACTCTCTGCTCTGATTGCCATAATCGGAATACGTCAGGACGCACAACTGGCTATCAGAGCATTTCTGCGGTTGAAGAATGTTGACGGTAAACTATGCGCGCCTCATCTCCGTGCTGCCGGTATGGGCAGCCCCGCTGAACTTGCTGTTGTTGAGATGCAGATGCTTCATAGCTGAAAATGAAGTAATTAAACTGTATGAAATGAATAGTGTCAGAAAGTGTCGCTACCCATTGTGGCGCAAAATTAACGATAAATCCCGGATATCCCAAAATTTTGAGTGGAAAATCACGAAGTCGAGGTCAGAATCAGGTCTAAATGAGGTAAAAAACAGTTCTAAGCGAGGTCAGAATCCGGTCAAGAACAGGTCAAGAACGAGGTGAAAACGAGGTCGAGTCACTGACAGTATCAACTATTAGCGTCCCGGAGGGGTGTGCGTGGTTCAACATGTCGGAGGCATGTCCGTACGTTTACATGCCGGAGGGAGAGGGCGCGACAGAAAAAAA
>CAMWRH010000112.1 GCA_947176605.1 uncultured Porphyromonadaceae bacterium | reverse complement strand
GGGCGGAGCTGCGCGGAGGGGAGGGGCGAGGGTGTGATGAATCGCGGCCATAAAGTGATGGCGGAGATAGGGTATGGATGTAAAAAGTGGGTCGCGGACCGGAGTGACGGCCTGCGACCCTGGTTTTTCATAATAGGGATTTACTTATTTAGAGGATTCTCTTTGGGTCGGATTTATCCACTCGGAATAAGGCCGGTTTGGCAGAAGATTGGGATGGTGAGGCGAGATCAGCCTTTCAGCTTGTCGGCGAGACCGTCGAGCATGTCGGCGCCCTTGGCAATGACATCGGCTGCCTTCTCCTTCAGCGAACCGGTGACGTCACCTGCCTTATCCTTCACCTGGTCGACTACATCGCCGACTTTATCCTTGGCCTGATCGACTACACCGCCGACCTTATCTTTGGCCTGGTCCACAAGGTTGGCACCGGTTGCGGATGCCTTAGCCTTGGCTTCTTCTGCAAGTGCTTTAGGGTCAATGTTCATAGTATTTAAATTTAGTTGCAGATTGCGGTTTATTTGCTTCCGGAATATATCAGCGTGACCTGTGACAGGGGCTGCTTCAACCGGAATGCTACATCATAACGCGGATGGGAGCCGGATGGTTCGCATCATGGCGGTTGCAAAAAATGTTAAGGGGGCTTCCGGCGGAAGAGTGTCATATTCAACGGATATGGCGCATGGCAGGGGAGGAGACAGTAATTTTGCAGTCATCAGGGGCAATGAAGCCCCTGTATAACAGCATAAAATCATGAACATACCGGAGAGAATAATCATCCATTGTTCGGCCACGCAGGAAGGTAAAGACTTCACAGCCGCCGACATCGACCGCTGGCACCGGGCCCGCGGATTCCGCACGATCGGTTACCACTATGTGGTGCGCCTTGACGGCACGTATGAGCGAGGGCGTGCCGACAATGAAGAAGGGGCTCACTGCCCGCAGCAGTCGATGAACCGTCGCTCAATCGCCATATGCTACATCGGCGGACTCGACAGCGCCGGCCGACCGAAAGACACACGTACCGAGGCACAGAAACGCACTCTCCTCACCCTGGTGCGCACGCTACGCGGGCGCTACGGCCACCTCCCCGTCTGCGGCCACCGCGACATCCCCGGCGTAGCCAAAGCCTGTCCGTGCTTCGATGCCGCTTCAGAATACTGATAAAAAAACAGGCCGATGATGCACGCGCACCATCGGCCTGTAAAAGCGAGAGCGATAAACGGGGCTCGAACCCGCGACCCTCAGCTTGGGAAGCTGATGCTCTACCAACTGAGCTACTATCGCAAATATGTCTATGCCATTAGACACTGCAAAATTACAATTTAATTTTTAAAAATCCTACTTTTACGCAGTTTTTTTCTGCGGAAAAGCAGGATTTTTTCTGTATCTTACAGTGAAATTGGCCGCAGTAGAGTGATACTCAATATATTACATAGATACATGAGATGCACGGGCATCGGGATGCGTCAGAGCAGTTTCAGCGTACGCGGAGCCGACGAGCGCCCGGCCACCGTCACCACACACGGTCCGCTTCCGGCGGCGCCACGCAGCTCCGTCATCGGGATGGCGATAAACGCCCCGCTCCCTGCCGAAAAGTCGGCCAGCAGAGTGCCCTGCATCGAATGGCACGTAAGTCGCACCTCCTCGCAGTCGGGATTGAATACATGCAGTTCGTTTCCTGCCGGGACGGCGCGCAGCCGCGAGGCATCGTCAGGCAACACCCCCACAGTGGCATCCGCATAATCCTTAAGGGCCAGCTTGATACCCTCATAGGCATTCAGCAGCCCCATGCCATAGCGCGGATTGTCGGCCGGAGCCGGATCCTCATCGAAATCAGGGTAATAATTGGTGGCCGCTAAAATCTCCTGCACATCCTTCCATGTCAGCGAGGGTACCGCCTCAAGCCACGTGGCCACCACACCGGCCACATAAGGCGACGACATCGACGTGCCGCTCATCGGCGCCCAGTAATGCCGCGTGCCGTCAGGTGCATCCACATAATGAGAGCAATCCGAATCGTCATGCGCCGCGATATATGCTCCGCTCCACGACGACACGATCGGGCGCCCGGGAGCCGACGTCATAGGCAGGCGCCTTCCGTCGGGTGTATAGCCATAGCCCGAATACAGACTTATCGAATACGCCTTATCATTCTCACCCGAATACACCGTACCGTCGAGCAGCGGCACATTCAGCCGTGAGCAATACATACCCACCGACACCGTCTTATACCCCGTGGCCAGATCCGACACACTGATTTCATTGCCCGGACGGTTGGGATTGTCGCCGGCCGCCGCAAGCCATGACCGGATACCGTCGGCAAACGCATCAAGGCGCACCGGAGCCTGCGGCGTGGCAATCACATCGATGCGGTAGCGGGCCCACCGCTTCTCGTCGGAGAAGGGTTCGGTCGTAGTGCAGTCGTAGATGATATTGGCGGCATACCGGCCGTTTTCCGGGTCGATACCCCCCAGCACGTAAATCCGGCCATCAAACCATCGGGAAAAACCCTCGTCATAAATCACATCCGGATCATCCGGCACCGGCACCGACGAAAGCACCCTGAACGGCGTGACCGAAAGATCTATCGGCTCCGTCTGGCTCACCAGCGGATTCTCATAATCCAGCGTACTGTCGGCCACACGCAGCGTCACAGTGAACGGAGTGGAATCCGCCGCATAGATGTCAGTCTGCCCCGTAAGTTCCAGATTCACCCAGTCGGCTCCCGCGATGCGCACCTTCAGCGGCTGTTGCGCCGAGGCCTGCGGAAGATACTGATGATTCGTATCCTGCCCCTCATTGCCCGACGACAGACAGATCACCGCATCCTCGGCGCAGAGGTCGAGATACTTGCAGAAAAGCGACGACCCGTCGTGCGGACCCACGTAATTGCCGACCGACATATTGATTACAGCCGGTTTGCCGACCGACTTGGCATACTCGATTATATCCTCCACGCCGGCCAGCAGCCCCACCTCCGAAAGCTCCGAGACAGTAGCCACGATCTCGCATCCCGGCGCGATACCCGAGACAGCGCTCCCGGTCATCACGCCCGGCATATCGGCAAGCGGATAGCTTCCCGCCATGATTCCTGCCACGTGGGTGGCATGATACTGATCCTCATCATCGGTGTGGAATGCCTGTATGTCTTCCGGTGAGTCGTACACATAGCGTGCCCCCTCCGACTCCACATACCTCACCACCCTGGCGATGCGGCATTCACCCGTAGCGGGATCCGTAAAATTGATATGACGCGAATCAAACCCCACATCGCAGAATCCCGCCACCACCCCGGCTCCCGTGTAAGGGGCGGGCAGACGCGTCCCCTTCGCCACATGATTGGCCCCCGTCAGCGGGATAGCCACATCCATCGCAGGGACCGGAGCAATCCGTGGTATCCGCCATCGGCTCCCCTGATTGCCGGGAGCGCGGCGGCCACTCCGGGTCATCATGGCCGATGCCTCTCCCTCCTCCCCGCCCGAGGGGTAGGGGAAAAGCATAAGCGCCAGATCCTGACGCCGGCGAAGCATCTTCGCCCCGGCATCGAGCATCTCCTGCAGGTCGGCTTCCGAATCGGCGGCATCAAGGCGCACCACCTCACCGTAATACTCCGCCGCAGGCACCTCCCCGGCCCGAAGCGGAAGAGCTGCCGCCGCAATCAGCGCAGAGGCCGCCGGGAGAGTCATAAGTTTCAGAAGATTCAGTTTCATTTACTGTCAGCTTTTTCAATATAATCCTTTACAATGGCCAGCACCTCATCACCATACATATCGATCTTCACCTTCCCCATCCCCGGGATGAAATGCAGATCCTTTTCCGAGCGTGGCAGAATGTCGGCAATCGCCATCAGCGACCGATTGGGGAGCACCGTATACGCCGCCTTCCCTTCGGCCCGTTGCGTGCGCCAGGCCTTAAGTTTTTCGAAGAGCGCCGGATTCGTTATATCCGAAGCCATCGGTGCCGGCGCAGCCCCATCGCGCTTACGGGGGGCGCGCTCCTTGCTGCCGGAGCCATTCGCGTTCCGGTTGCGCAGCAATATGGAGGTCTTCTGCTTCAGATAATCCTGCGGGTCGAAATCCTTCTCACGGTAGGCATCAAGCAGCCGCGCCTTAAGCTCAAGCAGGTCGGAGAGCGCTCCGGTGGCGGTGGTCAGGCGTTTTCTGAACGCCTGATTGTCTACGTTATTCAGCGGAGTCAGTTTCACCATATCGGCGAAAGCATCGAGATACTTCACAAAATAAGCGGCTCCCCCGCTGATTTTCTCAGCGAGCAGTTTTCCCCGGACCGGATCAGAGCGCAGGGGGACAGTGCGGGCAAACAGCGCGAAAAGGCGCGAAGCCACATCCATCACCTTAATGCCGAAATCATGATAAGCCTCACCCACCGAAGCCGCCATCTTCGGGAAATCACGCGCCAGCACCGAAGCCACCGCACGGTGATAGTCGTCGAAAGCCTTGTCGAGGCTCCGGAAATCAAACAGTTCGGCAAGCATCTCCGCATAATACGACTCCCTGAACGACGATAATTCCTCCACCGAACCCTCCATCCTCGGCTGCGAAGAGATGAAATCATTCACAGCCGGATCCGTGATGATGGCCGAAGCCGGGAGAGGCGACTCAAGTACCAGTCCATCCAGCGACCGGCATCGCGACAGCGCCACATACGTCTGTCCCGGAGCGAAACTGTGGGAAGCATCCACCACAGCCTTGTCAAACGTCAGCCCCTGGCTTTTATGGATCGTGATGGCCCAGGCCAGCCGCAGGGGAATCTGGCAGAAAGTGCCTTCCGGAGTCTCCACGATATTGCCGTCCTTATCGAGCGAATACTTCATCCTTTCCCATATCACCTTGCCGGTCTTGATGTCCCTGTATCCGAGGTCGGAGTCCTCATCCGGGGTGCGCACCACCACCGTGTCGGCCGACAGCGAGAGCACCGTGCCGATCAGTCCGTTGTAATACTCATGCGCCCCCGAGGCGTCATTCTTTATAAACATCACCTTCGCCCCCACCTTAAGCGCAAGGCGCACATCGGCCGGGTAGGCCGATTCCGGGAACTCCCCCGATATCTCGGCCTCATACAGCTCCGGCGTGCCGGCGAGCGTCTGCAGCTGCTGCATATTTGTGCGGTTGGCCTGGTAGTTATGGGTAGTGAGGCGTATATGTCCCTCCCGGTCGGCGCGTTGCAGCAGTGCCGGGTCGGCCCTGCGGTTGAGGCGGAGCAGGGTGTCATGGTCGGCGCGGTTGTCGCGTATCCTGTTAAGGATATCCACAAACGCAGCGTCACTCTGGCGGTACACCTTCGTAAGCTCCACCATCAGGAATCCGGCCTGCTTCAGGGCATGGCTCTCGAAAAAATATGGTGAAGCGTAATACGGCCGCAGATGCTGCCACTCACTGTCCTGCGCCACCGGGGCAAGCTGACGCAGGTCGCCGATCAGCAGCAACTGCACGCCTCCGAATGGCCTGACCGGATTCCGCAGCGAGCGGAGCAGATTGTCGATGGCATCCAGCACATCGGGGCGCACCATCGAGATCTCATCGATGATGATAAGGTCGAGAGTGCGTATGATGTTAAGCTTTTCCTTACTGAACCGGTGGATTTTCTCCCTTTCTCCTCCCGCATACCCTTTGCCGGGGATATAGGGAGCGAAACTCAACTGAAAGAAAGAATGCAGCGTGCTCCCGCCGGCATTGATGGCAGCCACGCCGGTAGGGGCCAGCACCACATGCCGCTTCGGCGTCGTGGCGCTCAGCGAATGCAGGAAAGTGGTCTTGCCGGTGCCGGCCTTGCCCGTAAGGAATAGATTGACAGAAGTCTCGTTGATGATGCATTTTGCCGAATCGGTAAGATTTGCAGGAGAAGTGTTGGAATCCATATTGCAAATGTAGTGATAATAATCATCATCTACAATTATTTTATCAGTTAGGTGTGAAGTTTTACAGATCCTCTA
>CAMWRH010000111.1 GCA_947176605.1 uncultured Porphyromonadaceae bacterium | reverse complement strand
TTTAGGGAATTTCGTAGGGTCGCGACCTGTCGCGACCGCCCCAGGGAGGAGTGAGGCTTAGGCTTTAGGGCGTATAGGCCCTATATGGCCTATATGGCCTATACGGCTGGCGAAACCTCCGGGCTACTCACGCCGCAGATACTCCACCAGTTTGGAGACGAGTGCCGTCTCGAATCCCCGCGATAGCATATGGCGGTAGAATTTCTGCACATCGGCATAATCGGTCATGTCAAGGGTACGGGCCTTGGCTGCACCGGCCCGTTTGAGGGCCTCGATGTATTCTTTGCGGTCGATGGCCGCAAGGGCCTCGTCTATAAGAGGACGCGGCACCCGCTTCCGGACCAGTGCCAGACTGATTTTCGCACGTCCCCACCCCGCGAAGCGCACCTTATCCGCCGCGAATGCGCGGGCGAACCGCCCCTCATCCACGAATTTCCCTTCGCGAAGCCGCTGCAGCACGCGTTCCGCATCCGCCGACGCCATACCGGCCCGCCGCATCTTCTCCCGCAGATCATACTCACACTGCTCCGTGCGGGCGCAAAGCGCCGCAAGCCTCTGCAGCATCCTCTCCATTTCCATATCACAAATCAATTTAATAGATACCTAAAGCCTCTCCCTGCGGCGGTCGCGACAGGTCGCGACCCTACAACGAAACTCCTAATTCCTAATTCCTAACACAAACCTCCGCTTCCCGCAAATATCCTTCTCCACCTCTACCCCCGTATACCCGGCCTTCTCCATCATCGCCACCATCCCGTCGGCGCAGAGCGGATTGATCTCGAAGTAGATCCGGCCGCCCGGCACCAGAGCCTTCGTGCCGATCTCGGCAATACGGCGGTAATAGCGGAGCGGATCCGAGTCGGGCACGAAGAGCGCCTGCCGGGGTTCCCAGTCAAGCACATGCGCTTCCATCCCCTTCTCCTCCGATTCCATCACGTAAGGGGGATTGCTGACGATTATGTCGAGCGAACCCTCGGCAGGCTGCCACGTGAATATATCCGCTTCGATAAAGCGGATATCGGCCCTGAGCCGCCGAGCATTCTCCTCCGCCACGCTCAGTGCCTCGCGGCTGACGTCGAGGGCCGTGACGTCCGGAAATTCAAGGTTGCGCGCCAGGGCGAGGGCAATCGCACCGCTTCCGGTGCCCACATCGAGCACCCGCAGGTCGCGCCTCCCCGTGTTGGCATCGACTATTATCTCCACGAGCTCTTCGGTTTCCTGACGCGGGATGAGCACGCCGGGGCGCACGGCGAGGGTCAGTCCGTAGAAACGGCATTCGCCGAGCACGTACTGTATCGGTTCACCCTTCTTCATGCGGCCAAGCACCTCCGAGATACGCCCTTCCGTAAAGTCCGACACCTCATCGGCGGCATGAATCACCAGATCGGTGGTGTTCCACCCCTTGAGGGCGTAGAATATCAGTCGGGCCATCTCGGTGGCCTCATAGTCGAGTGATTCGGCATCTCGCACGGGGGCAGACTGCCCCCCCTTGGCGGCTTCCTTAGCTCTTTTGCCAAGGAGGCCGCGCAGTTCAGTGCGCAGCCTCCTGTATCTATCACTTACGGTCATTTCATTAAAGATTCCTAATACTCGTCCCAGCTCTTGATCTCGATTTCGTCGGTGCGGAGCGACGTGAAGGCCTTGATGAAGGCTTCGGCCAGGCGGGTGTTGGTGAGCAGCGGGATGTTGAGGTCGATGGCCGCGCGACGGATGATGTAGCCGTTGCTCAACTCTGTGGGAGTCAGATTCTTGGGCACATTCACCACGAGGTCGATCTCTTTGCGGTGCAGCAGTTCGAGGGCCTGCGGATGCTCGTCGGGCTGCGAGGGCATGTATACGCGCACGGCCGGGATACCGTTTTCGCTCAGGAAGGCGTGGGTGCCGCGTGTGGCGTAGATGGTGTAGCCGTGTTTGTGAAGCAGCTGGGCCGATGTGAGCATGGCGGCTTTCTGGCGGGCGCTGCCGGTCGACATCAGTACACCCTTTTTGGGGATTCTGTGACCTACGGCAAGCATCGCCTTGAGCACTGCCTCTCCGGTGTCTGTGCCGAGGCAACCCACCTCACCCGTCGAACTCATGTCGACGCCTAACACCGGGTCGCTTCCCTGCAGGCGGGAGAATGAGAACTGCGAGGCCTTGATACCTACGTAGTCCAGGTCGAAGGCGGATTTGTTGGGCTTCTCTACCGGTATGCCGAGCATCACTTTGGTGGCCAGATCGATGAAGTTGATTTTGAGCACCTTGCTGACGAAGGGGAACGAACGCGACGCACGCAGGTTGCATTCTATCACCTTGATGTCGTTGTTCTTGGCGAGGAACTGTATGTTGAACGGTCCGGAGATGTTGAGGGCCTTGGCGATCTGTCCGCTCACTTTCTTGATGCGGCGCATGGTCTCTACGTAGAGCTTCTGCGGCGGGAACTGTATGGTGGCGTCGCCGGAGTGTACGCCGGCGAATTCGATATGCTCGGAGATGGCGTAGGCTTTGATCTCGCCGTTCTGGGCCACGGCATCCATCTCGATCTCTTTGGCGTTCTGGATGAATTCGGATACCACTACCGGATGCTGCTTCGACACGTTGGCGGCCAGGCGCAGGAAGCGGTCGAGCTCTTCGTCGTTGCTGCATACGTTCATTGCGGCGCCGGAGAGCACGTAGCTCGGGCGCACGAGCACCGGGAACCCTACCTCTTCTATAAAGGCGTCGATGTCGCTCTTGGAGGTGAGCTCGCGCCAGCGGGGCTGGTCGATGCCGAGCTTGTCGAGCATGGATGAGAATTTGTGGCGGTCTTCGGCGTTGTCGATGCTTTTGGCCGATGTGCCGAGTATGTTGACCCCTTCGGCGTCAAGGCGCATGGCGAGGTTGTTGGGTATCTGGCCGCCTACGCTGAGGATGGTGCCGTGGGGCTGCTCGAGGTCGAGTATGTCCATCACGCGCTCGAATGTGAGTTCGTCGAAGTAGAGACGGTCGCACATGTCGTAGTCGGTCGAGACGGTCTCGGGGTTGTAGTTAATCATCACCGAGCGCCAACCCTCTTTCTTGACAGTCATCAGGGCGTTGACCGAACACCAGTCGAACTCTACCGACGAACCGATGCGGTAGGCTCCCGAACCGAGCACCACGATCGAGCGGTGGTCGTGCAGGAAGTTGACGTCGTTGGTCGTCCCGTTGTAGGTGATGTAGAGGTAGTTGGTCTGGGCGGGATATTCGGCGGCGAGGGTGTCGATCTGCTTGACTACGGGCACTATGCCGCGCTCCTTGCGGTGACGGCGCACGCGCAGGCTGAGCGCTTCGGGTGTCTCTTTGCTGTCGCGGAAGATGCTGCGGGCCACCTGGAAGTCGCTGAATCCCTGCTGCTTGGCCTGGCGGAGCAGTTCGTCGGGCAGGGCTTCGAGCGAGTCGTATTTCTCGAGTTCGCGCCCGGTCTGCATGATGTTGTCGAGTTTGTAGAGAAACCACCGGTCGATCTTCGTCAGCTCATGGATGCGGTCTACGCTGTATCCCCGTTTCATGGCTTCGGCTATTACGAAGATGCGGTTGTCGGTCGGTGTGGAGAGTGCGGAGTCGATGTCTTCGATCTTCATCTCTTTGTTCTCTACGAATCCGTGCATTCCGCGCCCGATCATGCGCAGACCTTTCTGCATGGCTTCCTCGAAGGTGCGGCCGATGGCCATCACCTCGCCTACCGATTTCATCGAACTGCCGATCTCCCTTCTCACGCCATGGAACTTTCCGAGGTCCCAGCGCGGGAGTTTTACGACGCAGTAGTCCAGTGCCGGTTCGAAGAAGGCTGATGTCTCTTTCGTTACGGAGTTCTTGAGGTCGAAGAGTCCGTAGCCCAGGCCGAGTTTGGCGGCTACGAATGCCAAGGGATACCCTGTGGCTTTCGATGCCAGGGCCGACGAGCGGCTGAGGCGGGCGTTGACCTCGATCACGCGGTAGTCCATCGATTCGGGGTCGAAGGCGTACTGCACGTTGCATTCGCCCACGATGCCGATGTGGCGTATTATCTTGATGGCGAGTTTGCGCAGGTAGTGGTAGTCTTCGTTGCTCAGTGTCTGCGAGGGGGCCACCACGATGCTCTCGCCGGTGTGGATGCCGAGCGGGTCGAAGTTTTCCATATTGCAGACGGTGATGCAGTTGTCGAAGCGGTCGCGCACCACTTCATACTCCACCTCTTTCCACCCCTTGAGGCTCTTCTCCACCAGCACCTGCGGTGAGAATGAGAGGGCCTTTTCGGTCAGTGCCACGAGTTCTTCCTCGTTGTCGCAGAATCCGGATCCGAGTCCGCCCAGGGCGTAGGCGGCGCGTACTATCACGGGGTAACCCAGACGGGCGGCGGCCTTGATTGCGCCGGCCACCGATTCCACGGCCTCGCTCTTGATGGTCTTTACCTCGATTTCGTCAAGTTTCTTTACGAAGAGTTCGCGGTCTTCGGTGTCGATGATGGCCTGCACGGGTGTGCCGAGCACTTTGACGCCGTATTTCTCCAGCACACCGCTCTCATAGAGCTTCACGCCGCAGTTGAGGGCAGTCTGACCGCCGAAGGCGAGCAGGATCCCGTCGGGGCGCTCTTTTTCGATGACGCGCTCCACGAATTCGGGAGTCACCGGGAGGAAGTATATCTTGTCGGCAAACCCTTCGGAGGTCTGCACCGTTGCGATGTTGGGGTTGATGAGCACCGTCTGTATCCCCTCTTCCTTCATGGCCTTGAGGGCCTGCGAACCGGAGTAGTCAAACTCTCCGGCCTCTCCTATCTTAAGTGCTCCCGAACCTAAGAGCAATACTTTCTTTATATCGTCTTTCATCTTTGCGTGATGGATTGCGTGATGGATTAAAGGAGTTTTACGAATTCGTCGAAGAGGAATTCGGTGTCTTTCGGGCCCGAGCTTGCCTCGGGGTGGAACTGCGCCGAGAAGAAGGGTTTCGTCTTGTGGCGGATACCCTCGTTGGTGCCGTCGTTCATGTTGACGAATAGCGGTTCCCAGTCTGCGGGGAGTGTCTTGTCGTCTACGGCGAAGCCGTGGTTCTGCGAGGTCACGTAGCAGCGGTCGGTGCCTACCTGGCGCACGGGCTGGTTGTGGCTGCGGTGTCCGTATTTGAGTTTGTAGACGCTTGCGCCGGCGGCGCGGCTGAGCAACTGGTTGCCCATGCAGATGCCGCAGATGGGTTTGTCACCCTGCATGGCCTTGCGGAGGTTTTCTACGGTCACGTCTACCATGTCGGGGTTGCCCGGTCCGTTGGAGATGAATATTCCGTCGGCGTCGGTGATGGTGTTGAAGTCGTAGTCCCAGGGGACGCGCACCACCGTCAGGCCGCGTCGTGTAAGGCAGCGGATGATGTTGTGCTTCACGCCGCAGTCCACGAGCACCACCTTCTTCTCACCCTTTCCGTGCACTTCCACCTCCTTGCAGCTCACCTTAGCCACGAGGTTTTCCTTATTGGGGTCATAGAAATCAGGCTCTTCCTCACCCTCTACCACGATTTTGCCCAACATAGAGCCTTTTTCGCGCAGAAGTTTGGTAAGAGCCCGCGTGTCGATACCATAGATACCGGGGATTTTCTCCTCATTCAACCATTCGGCCAGCGAACGGTCGGCCTGCCAGTGCGAATGGTTCCAGGAATAATCCTGCGCCACGATCGCACGTGCATGGATATGGTCGGATTCATAATACTCGCTGACGTCGTCCTGCTGACGGCGCGGCGGCACGCCATAGTTGCCGAGAATGGGATATGTGGTGATAAGGATCTGACCCTCGTAAGAGGGGTCGGTCAAAGATTCCGGATACCCCGTCATGGCGGTGTTGAACACCACCTCGCCGGCCGTGGAACCCGGATAACCGAACGATTTACCTTTAAATACAGTGCCGTCCTCCAGGATGAGGGAGGCATTTTTCACTTCATGCATCGTGGTAAAGGTTTTTACATAGTTTTCCGAGTGCAAATTTACTGCTTTTTTTCCAATCCACAAAACTTGAGGACACTGAGGTTTGGGAGCACACAGAGGTTTTGCCCTTTATGCCCACCAGACACAGAGCACTCAAAGGACACAGAGGACGCACAAAGGGTAATTTTTCCTCTG
>CAMWRH010000110.1 GCA_947176605.1 uncultured Porphyromonadaceae bacterium | reverse complement strand
CTCTGTGTCTACCGGGTATCAGAGGCCCGATTAGACACAGAGGACACGGGGAACACGGAGTGGTCACAGAGGAAAAATTACCCTTTGTGCGTCCTCTGTGTCCTTTGAGTGCTCTGTGTCTGGTGGGCATAAAGGGCAAAACCTCTGTGTGCTCCCAAACCTCAGTGTCCTCAAGTTTTGTGGATTGGAAAAAAAGCAGTAAATTTGCACTCGGAAAACTATGTAAAAACCTTTACCACGATGCATGAAGTGAAAAATGCCTCCCTCATCCTGGAGGACGGCACTGTATTTAAAGGTAAATCGTTCGGTTATCCGGGTTCCACGGCCGGCGAGGTGGTGTTCAACACCGCCATGACGGGGTATCCGGAATCTTTGACCGACCCCTCTTACGAGGGTCAGATCCTTATCACCACATATCCCATTCTCGGCAACTATGGCGTGCCGCCGCGCCGTCAGCAGGACGACGTCAGCGAGTATTATGAATCCGACCATATCCATGCACGTGCGATCGTGGCGCAGGATTATTCCTGGAACCATTCGCACTGGCAGGCCGACCGTTCGCTGGCCGAATGGTTGAATGAGGAGAAAATCCCCGGTATCTATGGTATCGACACGCGGGCTCTTACCAAACTTCTGCGCGAAAAAGGCTCTATGTTGGGCAAAATCGTGGTAGAGGGTGAGGAAGAGCCTGATTTCTATGACCCCAATAAGGAAAACCTCGTGGCTAAGGTGAGCTGCAAGGAGGTGGAAGTGCACGGAAAGGGTGAGAAGAAGGTGGTGCTCGTGGACTGCGGCGTGAAGCACAACATCATCCGCTGCCTTACACGACGCGGCCTGACGGTGGTGCGCGTCCCCTGGGACTACGACTTCAACACCATCACCGACGCCGACGGAATATTCATCTCCAACGGACCGGGCAACCCCGACATGGTAGACGTGACCGTAGAAAACCTCCGCAAGGCCATGCAGGGTGACAAACCCATCTGCGGCATCTGCATGGGCAACCAGTTGCTCAGCCGCGCCGCCGGCGCAAGCGTCTACAAACTCAAATACGGACACCGCAGCCACAACCAGCCCGTGCGCCAGGTAGGCACCGACCGCTGCTACGTGACCTCGCAGAACCACGGCTTCGCCGTAGACGACAAGACACTCCCCGCAGACTGGGAACCGCTATTCGTCAACATGAACGACGGCACCAACGAGGGTATCCGCCACAAGACGAAACCCTTCTTCTCGGCGCAGTTCCACCCCGAGGCAAGCTCGGGCCCGAAAGACACCGAATTCCTCTTCGACGAATTCGTAAAACTCCTTTAATCCATCACGCAATCCATCACGCAAAGATGAAAGACGATATAAAGAAAGTATTGCTCTTAGGTTCGGGAGCACTTAAGATAGGAGAGGCCGGAGAGTTTGACTACTCCGGTTCGCAGGCCCTCAAGGCCATGAAGGAAGAGGGGATACAGACGGTGCTCATCAACCCCAACATCGCAACGGTGCAGACCTCCGAAGGGTTTGCCGACAAGATATACTTCCTCCCGGTGACTCCCGAATTCGTGGAGCGCGTCATCGAAAAAGAGCGCCCCGACGGGATCCTGCTCGCCTTCGGCGGTCAGACTGCCCTCAACTGCGGCGTGAAGCTCTATGAGAGCGGTGTGCTGGAGAAATACGGCGTCAAAGTGCTCGGCACACCCGTGCAGGCCATCATCGACACCGAAGACCGCGAACTCTTCGTAAAGAAACTTGACGAAATCGAGGTAAAGACCATCAAGAGCGAGGCCGTGGAATCGGTGGCCGGCGCAATCAAGGCCGCCGCCCGTCTGGGTTACCCCGTGATAGTACGCGCCGCCTACGCCCTGGGCGGACTCGGATCCGGATTCTGCGACAACGAGGAAGAACTCGTGGCACTGACCGAAAAGGCCCTCTCATTCTCACCGCAGGTGCTGGTGGAGAAGAGCCTCAAGGGGTGGAAAGAGGTGGAGTATGAAGTGGTGCGCGACCGCTTCGACAACTGCATCACCGTCTGCAATATGGAAAACTTCGACCCGCTCGGCATCCACACCGGCGAGAGCATCGTGGTGGCCCCCTCGCAGACACTGAGCAACGAAGACTACCACTACCTGCGCAAACTCGCCATCAAGATAATACGCCACATCGGCATCGTGGGCGAATGCAACGTGCAGTACGCCTTCGACCCCGAATCGATGGACTACCGCGTGATCGAGGTCAACGCCCGCCTCAGCCGCTCGTCGGCCCTGGCATCGAAAGCCACAGGGTATCCCTTGGCATTCGTAGCCGCCAAACTCGGCCTGGGCTACGGACTCTTCGACCTCAAGAACTCCGTAACGAAAGAGACATCAGCCTTCTTCGAACCGGCACTGGACTACTGCGTCGTAAAACTCCCGCGCTGGGACCTCGGAAAGTTCCATGGCGTGAGAAGGGAGATCGGCAGTTCGATGAAATCGGTAGGCGAGGTGATGGCCATCGGCCGCACCTTCGAGGAAGCCATGCAGAAAGGTCTGCGCATGATCGGGCGCGGAATGCACGGATTCGTAGAGAACAAAGAGATGAAGATCGAAGACATCGACTCCGCACTCTCCACACCGACCGACAACCGCATCTTCGTAATAGCCGAAGCCATGAAACGGGGATACAGCGTAGACCGCATCCATGAGCTGACGAAGATCGACCGGTGGTTTCTCTACAAACTCGACAACATCATGCAGACCGGGCGCGAACTCGAGAAATACGACTCGCTCGAAGCCCTGCCCGACGAACTGCTCCGCCAGGCCAAGCAGCAGGGATTCAGCGACTTCCAGGTGGCCCGCAGCATCTTCCGCGACAGCAAAGAGACACCCGAAGCGCTCAGCCTGCGCGTGCGCCGTCACCGCAAGGAGCGCGGCATAGTGCCCGTAGTCAAGCAGATCGACACCCTCGCCGCCGAATATCCCGCCCAGACCAACTACCTCTACATCACCTACAACGGGACGACCAACGACGTCAACTTCCTGCACGACCACCGCTCGATCGTGGTGCTCGGTTCGGGAGCCTACCGCATCGGTTCGTCGGTAGAGTTCGACTGGTGTTCGGTCAACGCCCTGATGACTGTCAAGAAAGAGGGTTGGCGCTCGGTGATGATTAACTACAACCCCGAGACCGTCTCGACCGACTACGACATGTGCGACCGTCTCTACTTCGACGAACTCACATTCGAGCGCGTGATGGACATACTCGACCTCGAGCAGCCCCACGGCACCATCCTCAGCGTAGGCGGCCAGATACCCAACAACCTCGCCATGCGCCTTGACGCCGAAGGGGTCAACATACTCGGCACATCGGCCAAAAGCATCGACAACGCCGAAGACCGCCACAAATTCTCATCCATGCTCGACAAGCTCGGCATCGACCAGCCCCGCTGGCGCGAGCTCACCTCCAAGAGCGACATCGACGCCTTTATAGAAGAGGTAGGGTTCCCGGTGCTCGTGCGCCCGAGCTACGTGCTCTCCGGCGCCGCAATGAACGTATGCAGCAACGACGAAGAGCTCGACCGCTTCCTGCGCCTGGCCGCCAACGTGTCGAAGCAGCATCCGGTAGTGGTATCCGAATTCATCCAGAACGCCAAAGAGATCGAGATGGATGCCGTGGCCCAGAACGGCGAGATCAAAGCCTACGCCATCTCCGAGCATATCGAATTCGCCGGCGTACACTCCGGCGACGCCACCATACAGTTCCCGCCGCAGAAGCTCTACGTAGAGACCATGCGCCGCATCAAGAAAGTGAGCGGACAGATCGCCAAGGCCCTCAACATCTCCGGACCGTTCAACATACAGTTCCTCGCCAAGAACAACGACATCAAGGTGATAGAATGCAACCTGCGTGCGTCGCGTTCGTTCCCCTTCGTCAGCAAGGTGCTCAAAATCAACTTCATCGATCTGGCCACCAAAGTGATGCTCGGCATACCGGTAGAGAAGCCCAACAAATCCGCCTTCGACCTGGACTACGTAGGTATCAAGGCCTCGCAGTTCTCATTCTCCCGCCTGCAGGGAAGCGACCCGGTGTTAGGCGTCGACATGAGTTCGACGGGTGAGGTGGGTTGCCTCGGCACAGACACCGGAGAGGCAGTGCTCAAGGCGATGCTTGCCGTAGGTCACAGAATCCCCAAAAAGGGTGTACTGATGTCGACCGGCAGCGCCCGCCAGAAAGCCGCCATGCTCACATCGGCCCAGCTGCTTCACAAACACGGCTACACCATCTACGCCACACGCGGCACCCACGCCTTCCTGAGCGAAAACGGTATCCCGGCCGTGCGCGTATACATGCCCTCGCAGCCCGACGAGCATCCGCAGGCCCTCGAACTGCTGCACCGCAAAGAGATCGACCTCGTGGTGAATGTGCCCAAGAATCTGACTCCCACAGAGTTGAGCAACGGCTACATCATCCGTCGCGCGGCCATCGACCTCAACATCCCGCTGCTCACCAACACCCGCCTGGCCGAAGCCTTCATCAAGGCCTTCACGTCGCTCCGCACCGACGAAATCGAGATCAAGAGCTGGGACGAGTATTAGGAATCTTTAATGAAATGACCGTAAGTGATAGATACAGGAGGCTGCGCACTGAACTGCGCGGCCTCCTTGGCAAAAGAGCTAAGGAAGCCGCCAAGGGGGGGCAGTCTGCCCCCGTGCGAGATGCCGAATCACTCGACTATGAGGCCACCGAGATGGCCCGACTGATATTCTACGCCCTCAAGGGGTGGAACACCACCGATCTGGTGATTCATGCCGCCGATGAGGTGTCGGACTTTACGGAAGGGCGTATCTCGGAGGTGCTTGGCCGCATGAAGAAGGGTGAACCGATACAGTACGTGCTCGGCGAATGCCGTTTCTACGGACTGACCCTCGCCGTGCGCCCCGGCGTGCTCATCCCGCGTCAGGAAACCGAAGAGCTCGTGGAGATAATAGTCGATGCCAACACGGGGAGGCGCGACCTGCGGGTGCTCGATGTGGGCACCGGAAGCGGTGCGATTGCCCTCGCCCTGGCGCGCAACCTTGAATTTCCGGACGTCACGGCCCTCGACGTCAGCCGCGAGGCACTGAGCGTGGCGGAGGAGAATGCTCGGCGGCTCAGGGCCGATATCCGCTTTATCGAAGCGGATATATTCACGTGGCAGCCTGCCGAGGGTTCGCTCGACATAATCGTCAGCAATCCCCCTTACGTGATGGAATCGGAGGAGAAGGGGATGGAAGCGCATGTGCTTGACTGGGAACCCCGGCAGGCGCTCTTCGTGCCCGACTCGGATCCGCTCCGCTATTACCGCCGTATTGCCGAGATCGGCACGAAGGCTCTGGTGCCGGGCGGCCGGATCTACTTCGAGATCAATCCGCTCTGCGCCGACGGGATGGTGGCGATGATGGAGAAGGCCGGGTATACGGGGGTAGAGGTGGAGAAGGATATTTGCGGGAAGCGGAGGTTTGTGTTAGGAATTAGGAATTAGGAGTTTCGTTGTAGGGTCGCGACCTGTCGCGACCGCCGCAGGGAGAGGCTTTAGGTATCTATTAAATTGATTTGTGATATGGAAATGGAGAGGATGCTGCAGAGGCTTGCGGCGCTTTGCGCCCGCACGGAGCAGTGTGAGTATGATCTGCGGGAGAAGATGCGGCGGGCCGGTATGGCGTCGGCGGATGCGGAACGCGTGCTGCAGCGGCTTCGCGAAGGGAAATTCGTGGATGAGGGGCGGTTCGCCCGCGCATTCGCGGCGGATAAGGTGCGCTTCGCGGGGTGGGGACGTGCGAAAATCAGTCTGGCACTGGTCCGGAAGCGGGTGCCGCGTCCTCTTATAGACGAGGCCCTTGCGGCCATCGACCGCAAAGAATACATCGAGGCCCTCAAACGGGCCGGTGCAGCCAAGGCCCGTACCCTTGACATGACCGATTATGCCGATGTGCAGAAATTCTACCGCCATATGCTATCGCGGGGATTCGAGACGGCACTCGTCTCCAAACTGGTGGAGTATCTGCGGCGTGAGTAGCCCGGAGGTTTCGCCAGCCGTATAGGCCATATAGGCCATATAGGGCCTATACGCCCTAAAGCCTAAGCCTCACTCCTCCCTGGGGCGGTCGCGACAGGTCGCGACCCT
>CAMWRH010000109.1 GCA_947176605.1 uncultured Porphyromonadaceae bacterium | reverse complement strand
TCTGGCCCCTCGTGTGCCCCTCCGGCGGGGGGGCGCGCCCCCGCCGCGGGCGGCGGCGCCGACCGCGCGACCCGCGCTCCACCCGGGCGGGGGGTCCGCGCCGGGGGGCCCGCATGCGGAGTCGGGGGTGGAGCTTCCGGCGGCCTCGGTGTATGACAGGCGGGGGAAGGCGATCGGGGTGACTGACCTGCAGGGGCGTTTGCCGGAGTTGGCGAAGGATGCTTTTCCGCTGACGCTGCGTTATGTGGGTTTTGCCGACCGGGTTATGGAGTATTGGGAACGTGGGGATACGGTGTTTATGAGTGAGGATGTGTCGGAACTGCCGGAACTGCTCGTGGAGGAGCGTAGCCGCAAACTGCTTCATATCCTGGCGTATATACGTGAATATTCCACACTTAGCACTTATACCGACACGGTGCTTCTCTTCCGCGAGAAGATGGTGGATTATATGTTGCGCCCGGATGATAAGGTGAAGTTCAGGGATTGGTCGACGCCGAGAATTCTGGCGAGCCGGTCGTATTACCGGTTTGGCAATTCGGAGGGTCTTGACAGTGTGAGCGATGAGAGTCAGCATCATTTTTCGTGGTCGGATTGGCTTGGGATACCGTCGGCCATACCTCTGCCCCACTCCCTGTGGCACCGGGCTACGGGTCGCGACACGGTGCGGGGGCGCGTGAGCGCCGCTGAGCGCTGGGAGCGCGACGATGATATGGTGCGTGTGGAGGTGGATGTGCTGGCCGATACATTGAGCCGCAAATGGGTGCCCAACCTCCGGGCCTTCCTTCGCAGCGGGCTTGACTTCGAGCTATTCAAAGTGAATCTCGACTATATGGGAGTGACGGGCGACAGTGTGACCCCGGCCGATATGGCGGGTTACTCGTACCGTATCGAATCGAAAGGGAGGGGACGGAATATGTTTCGTTTCAACCGTTTTGACGAACAGTTTTTCGTCACTACCGAGGCCACTGTATATATACTCGACAAAGAATATATCCTCCCCAAAGAGGCGAAGCAGTGGGAGAAGCGTAATTTCGATACCGATGCCATCGGTATCTGCGAACCGCCGGGAGCCCCTGCCCTATCCGCGCCGACCCGGTCGCTGATAGCCCGAGTGGATGCGCTCAATAAAGAGGAGGTGCGGCTGGATGCGGTGCCCGATGCGCGTATCGGGCATAAGAGCGACAGCCGTAAGAATTTCCAGATAGGTTACCGTATGCTGTCGATACTGAAGCAGGTGACCGGGATACAGGGGGCACGCGCACGGCGTAATCTGCGAAGCAACTGGCGGGAATTCCGCGACAACTGGAACGAGACGAAGGCGCGACGCGCCGAGCGTTACGGGAATCCGGCCGACAGTGTGGGCGCCTCCCCGGATGCGGCGGGAGCGGCAGAGGAGCGGCGCGGCGCAGAGCAACCCGGCGAAGGGGTGACGGGTGAAGGGGAGACGGGTGCTTCGGATTCAGGCAATTGACTTGCCGAAGGGGAAGAGAGCGAGCCTCATCAGTTTGAAATGCTGCATGCCGAACGGTATCCCCACGATGGTGATGCAGAACACCAGTCCCCACGCGAGATGAGTAAGCGCGATAACGAACCCACCGAGGAACCACCATATCACATTCATCACAGCCGCCAGACAACCTGACGGGAATCCGTCGCTCTGAATCGTGGTGCCGAAAGGCCAGAGAGCCACGAGTGCGAGTTTCATGGTCTGCAGGCCGAATGGGATACCGATGATTGTGATCATCATCAGGACCGATGAGATGGCATATTCGATGGCTATCATCAGACCACCGAATACCACCCAGATTATATTTAGTATTATATTCATAATTTATAAACGAAGGCTTCGCCAGCCCCCATAGGCCATATAGGGCATATAGGGCCTATACGGCCTATCGGGTCTATCGGGCTTATGGGATTTGGGATTTGGGATTTGGCATATAGGGCTTATAGGCCATATAGGGCATATAGGGCATATACGGCATATACGGCTGCCGGAGGCTTCGGAGAGCAAATCCGGCGCCCCCGGCTTTTTTGGTAACAGCCGGGGGCGCGGTATGGTTTTGTGGGACTGCTGGATATCCCGTGGATTCGTGAGTGGCGGATCAGCGCGGGGGGAGCACCAACGCCCGGGGAGAGAACACCTATCGGGAGCACCAATACACGGGGAGAGAGCACCGATCGTGAGCACCGATCGTGAGCACCAATCGGCGCGGAGGGAGAAACTCAGCGGGCTATCGCGGGGCGCAGGGTGCGTGTAAACAGTAGCGTGAGTACTCCGGCTGTTATCATGCCGATGCCGAGGGCCATTTCGTATGGAAGTCCGAACCCTTCGGGACGTGGGGCGAAGAAGATGTAGGTGACGCAGACTACGGTCATGAAGATTGCCGGGATAAGGGTGAGCCACCATGCGCTGAAGAGATTGAATACGCGTGTGTTGACCTCGCGGGCGAGCCAGACGGTGACGGCCCAGAGCGTGAATACGGCCAGCATCTGGTTGCACCATGCGAAATAGCGCCACAGTACGTTGAAATCGATCATCATTATCATGAACGACACGGCGAATATCGGGACTGATACCGCCAGACGCTTCCACAGTCGGCTCTGGTCGATGCGGAGGAAGTCGGCCGCGATGAGGCGGGCACTGCGCAGGGCAGTGTCGCCGGAGGTGATGGGGGCGGCGATTACGCCGAACATCGCAAGGACTCCCCCGACCGTGCCGAGCCACTGCACCGATATGCCGTGCACCAGACCTCCGGCCCCGCCGTTGGCGGGGTCAGCCATGAAGGCGGCCAGCTGAGTGTAGCCCCCGGTGAAGGCGATTGCGGCTGCCGCCCATATGAGGGCTACGATACCTTCGCATACCATGGCGCCGTAGAATATGGGGCGTGCCAGGCGTTCGTTGGTTAGGCAGCGGGCCATCATGGGGGATTGGGTGGCGTGGAAACCGGATATGGCGCCGCATGCTATAGATACGAACATCATGGGGAATAGCGGAGCCGCTTCGCCGGAGGGGTGCCGGTTGAATAGTCCGGCCGACATCTCATGGGGTATCTCCACACCGCCGAAGAGCAGCACATACAGTATGCCGACGGCCATGAAGAGGAGTGCTCCGCCGAAGAGGGGGTAAAGATTGCCGATGAGGCGGTCGATGGGAAGCACTGTGGCGAGCATGTAGTAGAGGAATATCAGGCCAATCCAGAAAGTGGCGTTCATCCAGTCGGGGGTGAGTGAGGCGATGAGCGATGCGGGGGTCATTACGAAGACGGCTCCTACCAGAATCATCAGTAGCAGCGAGAATCCGCGCATCACCTGTTTGACGGGGAGTCCAAGCTGTTCGCCGACGATTTCAGGGAGGGATGCTCCGCCGCGCCGGATTGATATTACGCCGCTCATGAAGTCGTGGACGGCACCGCCGAAGATCGTGCCGAGCACGATCCATAGGAATGCGGCGGGGCCGAACATGACGCCCATTATGGCGCCGAATATGGGGCCGAGCCCGGCGATGTTGAGGAACTGGATCAGGAATACCTTCCATGCCGGAAGGGGGACGAAGTCGACGCCGTCGCGCTTTGTGACGGCGGGCATCGGGCGCTTTGGATCAAGGGCCACGACTTTCTCCATCAGGAGGCCGTAGATGAAGTAGCCGCCGATCAGTACGGCTAAGGAGATCAGGAAAGGTGTCATGTTAGGTTTTTAGGTTTTAGGGATTAGGCTTTAGGTTTTAGGTTTTAGGTTTTAGGTTTTAGGCTTTAGGGATTAGGCGCGGGGGAGCTTCGCGTGGCTCTTCCCTTCGCTGAAGCTCGGGCGCAGGACTACGAGGCTCGGCTTCGATTTTGGCCTACGGGGCTCCGCTTCACTTGGGGCTTGGGCTCCGCTTCGATTTGGGACTACGGGGCTCCGCTTCGCTTTTGGTGTGATTTTTGGGGATTTGGGGGGAGATGGGAATCAGCCGAGGAGGCGGGCGATCGACTGGAGGTCGAGGCGGGCGAAGATGCGGTTGCCGTTGGGGGTGAAGGATGGGTCGGGGAGCTGGAAGAGTTCGGCTACGAGGTGCTCCATCTCTTCGGGGGAGAGGCGGCGTCCACGGGTGATGGCGGCACTGCGCGCCATGATCAGGGCCACGCGCTGCAACATGCTGTCGGCCGGGAGCTGGTCGGCACCGTAGTTGAGTGAATCCTCGCTCACCGAGTCAAGGATACGTAGCACTACATCCTTCGGGTCGGCCCCGTGCATGTCGGCCGGTACCGATGAGATGCGCCAATGCCCTTCCTTGTCTTCGTCGAGTATGAATCCGAGGCGTCGGAGGTCGGGCTCTACTTCGGCCAGGGCGGTGAGTTGCTCGTGCTCAAGCCGGATTGTCTCGGGGAAGAGTACGCTCTGTGCCACCGACTGCTCGCTTTTCACGCGTTCAAGGAACTGCTCGTACAGCACCTTCACATGCGCCCGATGCTGATCGATGATCAGCACTCCGTCGCGTGTGGAGGTGATGATGTATTTCAGGCCGAACTGCAGGCAGACCGGCTGCAGCTCCCCTATCCCTTCGGGATCCATACCGGGGAGCCTGGCAGCGTCGTCGGACGGCAGTTCTTCGGGCAATTCCTCGCGCTGTCGGTTCATGAATCCGGCATAGAGCTTATCCCAGTCGCGCAGTGCGGGGTCTGACTGTCGGAAGTGTGCTCCCCCACTCCTGCTTCCCCCTCCCGGATGATCGTGGAAAGCGTGATCCTGCGTGCGGAATCCCGAGGGAGTTCCGAAATCCTCCGGGTCGGCGGGAAATCCCGAGGGGATTCCTCCCCCTCCGGGTACGCCGGGGAATCCGAAATCCGAATCACCCTGCACGTCGAAAGGGTTATAATCAGCCGGCATTTCCACACCCGGGGAATCCGGGTCGGTCCCCTGCGGCTGCGGACTGACGGGCACTGCATCCGAATCGAAATCAATCGAAGGGACTGCGGAGTTCTTACCCAGCGAGGCCTTCACTCCGGCCACGAGCAGAGGCCATATCTCATGCTCATATTCGAACTTGATTTCATTCTTCGTGGGATGGATATTTACATCGATCGAAGCCGGATCGACCTCAAACTTCAGGAAATAGCAAGGTTGCGTATCCGAAGCGATCAGCCCTTCGAAACAGCTCACGATCGCCTTATGGAAATATGGATGGCGCATATTGCGGCCATTGACAATGAGGAACTGCAGGGCATTCCGCCGACGGGCGAACTCCGGACGCGAGACGAATCCGTGCACCTTCACCAGTTGCGTATCGACCTCTACGGGGAGGAGCTGCATCTTGAGGTTGTTTTTCCAGATATCGTGGATGCGCTGATGGAGCGATGCGGCGCGGAGATCGATCTGCCGGGCGCCGGTGTCGATGCTCATGCGAATGCCGTTGTTGACAAGCGCGAGGCGCTCGAATTCACGCATCACATTCGAAAGCTCCACATTATCGCTTTTCAGGAACTTGCGTCGAGCCGGGACGTTGAAGAAGAGATTCTTCACGCTGATGCTGGTGCCCTTTTCGCACATATCGGGTTGCTGGTTTTCCACCTTCGAGCCATTGATAAGCAGACGCGTTCCCATCTGGTCAGACTCGCGCCGGGTGCGTATATCGACCTGCGAAATGGCGCATATCGACGGGAGGGCCTCGCCACGGAACCCCATCGTGCGGAGGCGGAAGAGATCATCGGCACGCACGATTTTGGAGGTGGCGTGGCGTTCGAAAGCCATACGCGCATCGACGGGCGACATGCCGCATCCGTTGTCGACCACCTGGATCAGAGTGCGACCGGCATCCTTGATGTAGATACGTATATCTGAGGCACCTGCATCGACGGCATTCTCCACCAGTTCCTTGATGACGGATGCCGGACGCTGTATTACCTCACCGGCGGCGATCTGGTTGGCCACCGAGTCGGGGAGAAGTTTGATTATGTCGCTCATTTTCTTTGTTTTTGTTTTTTCCCGCTGAAGCGGGGGGGCTGGATGGACAACAGGGCTGAAGCCCTGTGGCGCTCCAAAAAGCTGGCGCGGCGAGGCTTTCCCCCCCTTCGCTAAAGCTCGGGCGCAGAACTACGAGGCTCGGATTCTGCTGATTCTTGGGGCTCGGATTCTGCTGATTCTTGGGGCTCGGATTCTGCTGATTCTTGGGGCTCGG
>CAMWRH010000108.1 GCA_947176605.1 uncultured Porphyromonadaceae bacterium | reverse complement strand
TTACCTTTGCACTATAAAGTTACGAATAATAATTTAGAAAATGAAAAAAGGAGAACTGAAAATCAATATTGTCGGGACCATTCGAGGCCTCCAAATGAATGAGTATGTCGACTTCCCTGCCGACCGCGAAACGACCGTCCGCGTGGCCGTTTCCAACGTCAATCAGACACGCGAAAACAAGCAGTTGCGCGTCTTGCTGCATCCGGCAGGTCTGGCCCCCGATATGATCCGCGTGGTGCGCGTCAGCGACTCGCAGCCGGGTATTGATGCCCCCGAACTCTCCGACTGAATCCCTAACCCTCTGAATCTGTAGAAGTATGGCTATTTCCGATAATTCGCTGTATGAGCGCCCCCGACTCGTAAGGGGTCACCGCAAGCTGGCCCGCCAGCTGCATGTGCATGAATCCACGGTGCGCGCCTGGCTCCGGCGCGGCGTGCTGAAAAAATCCGTGGTGTGCCACCTGGGGCGCGTAATCCTGTATGACTACGATCTGGTGCTCGAGGAGCTGAATATCCGCCCCGGCGCGCTGGGGCGCCTCCGGCACCGCTGACCCCCTCCCGACATCTGAAATTCCTAATTCCTCATTCCTCCCTCCTAATTCCCAATTCCCCCCTTATGAAGCAGAATAAAGGCTGGATCAAGATCCCGCGCGAAATAATGAATCACTGGCTATGGCTCGACCCCCGCAAACTTCAGATGTGGATGGCCATGGTGTTTCTGGCTCAGTTTGAGCCGAAGAAAACGGTCATGGTCGATAATGTGGAAGTGACCCTGTACCGTGGCGACTTCTTCATGTCGCTGCGCAAGCTCTCGCAGCGTCTCGGATGCTCGAAAAACACACTCCTTACGTTCCTGCGCGTGCTTGAATCGCAGGGGATGATTTCGCGCATAACAATGCATAAAATCACGGTGATCTCGATACTGAATTTTGAGATGTATTGCGGCTCCGACGATGCCCCCCGCGAGGGTGCCGCCGAGGGTGCCGCCACCCCCTCCGGCGATACCGAAAAAGCGGCCCGCCGCATCCGGTATGTAGGGCATAACGACCGCCGTGGGAAAGGTAACGGGAAAAGGGAGGAAAAAGGGTCAAAAAACGACTCGAAAACGCACAAAAAAGAGGTCGAAAAATCGCCCGTTTCGGGACAATCTTTGAACCCATCTAAAGAAATAAAGAATAATATATCCTCCACGTCCACGACCGCGCCCGCGTACGTACGTGAGGAAGCGGGGAAAAAGGATTCAGCCGAAACGGAGGCGGAATACTTCGAGCGGCTCAAAACCGACCGCATCACCCTCGAGGCTCTCGCCGTATCGGCTCAGACGGATTTAAAAAATCTGTCGGAAATTGCGGCGCGGTTTTTTGCCGAACAGACGGCCCTCGATAAGAAACACGCCGACTTCAACGACTTCAAAAAACATTTTCTAAGCTGGGCCCGCATCGAGCTGAGGAAGAGCAGCGCCCCCGCCGGCCCTAAGGGATATACACACCAGACAACAACAACAAAACCAAACAGCTATGGAACTGACTCAACTATCAGCATCCGGACGGCGGGTGAGGATCGACTTCGATGCCGTAGATCTACTGACCCCGGAGATCCTAAGACAAAGAATTACAAAGCCGCACTTTAGGTGGCGCATGGCGGCGCAGCCGGCGGCCAACCTCCTGGCGGCCCATTATGCGGCCCAGGTCAGGCAGCGCGGCCGTGATGTGGTGTGGGACGCGCCGACGGTGGACCATATCGTGGCGCTGGCGGAGTTCATCACCTCCGACGACCCGCACCACGGGGTGATGCTGCTCGGTTCGGTAGGCAACGGCAAAACGACCCTGATGCGTGCCTTCCAGTCGGCCATCTCGTACCTGGACCTGAATGAAAAGCATTTCCGGTTTATGGACGACCCCTACGACGGCACCCCCTTCCACCCCAGTCTGAAAATCTACGACGCCCGCACCCTGGCCGAAAAGGTGAAGGACCGCCAGCGCTTCGACGCGGTGAAGTCAACCCCGCTGCTCGGCATCGACGACCTCGGGACCGACCCCTCGCAGAAACTCGACTACGGCAACGTGCTCCAGCCGCTGGCCGAACTCATCGAGTACCGCTACTCGCGCGACCTGTTCACGATCATCACGACCAACCTGGACCCCGACGACGTGGAGGGAACCTACGCCGCCCGCGTCCGCGACCGTCTGCGCGAGATGTGCGCCTGCATCTCGTTCGAGCAGGAAAGCTACCGTTAGCAGCCCCCGCAATCCCGAAAAATCCGCTGTGACGGCCTGAAATCAGCCGAGGTGTGCAGTTTATCACCCGAACCCCGAAACCCCGCCACGCGCCGCCCTACGGCCTCACGGCGGCAACCATACACCAAACCCCAAACCCGCCAACCCCGACACAGCCATGACCACGACACGCCGCCGGCTGCATGAACCGTATTTCATCATCTGGGAGATCCGGGCCGGATCTCCCGGATGGACCGTGCAGAAGGTGCTTGAGACAAATTCGCCGTTTGACGATGCCTATTTTGCGGCCGGCAATTACTATGCCGACCATGCGGAGGCCTCGGAGGTGCTCCGCAGCCGTCTGGCCGCCGAACGGGCCGAACGGGCCGAACGCCGCCGGATCCAGCGTGCCACGGAGGAAAGGAAGGCCTGGCGCCGCGAGTATCAACGCCGCTACCGCGCAAAAAAGAAAATGAAAATGAAAAAACTGAGGGAGCAAGCCTCCCTATCAACACAGAAAGGAGGTGACGCATGACAACAGAAGAGAAAGCCAGAGCGTATGCCGAAAACAGATTGCGAACGGCACATCCGGATATGTCACCGAGCCGACACAAGGCAGTAGCTTTGTTTGATACCTACGACATGGAGCAGGCGTATGAGGACGGAGCCACCGAAGCCCTCGCCTCGCAGTGGGTGAGCGTGGAGGACAGACTGCCTAAGCCCCACGAAGAGGTTCTGACATACACAATCGGAGCCATTGATGAAAACGCCGTGGCATATCACGATGGCGAGGATTGGTACACGACCAATGACGAACACATCCGTCCGCACTACTGGCTCCCCATCCCGCCGCTGAAAGGAGGTGACGAATGAAAGCAATACGAAAATCAGACGGCAAGGTGATTGAGGTTAGAGAATGGTTTAGCGGGTCGGATGGCTTGTATTCCGACCCCGACATGAACCGTTTTTACCAAGCCTCCGACCTTGACTTCAACGTAGAAAAATCGGAGGAAGTGACCATTGACGTATGGGTGGCGAGAGATGAAGATGGAGAGATTTTTTTCTATCGCGATAAGCCTATAAGAGATAAATCCTTTTGGTATGATTTCTTTTCCGAGGGTAGCTACTTTGGACTGCCCCGCGACTTTTTCCCCGATGTCACATGGGAATCCGACCCTCTCGAAGTCACCATCACCCTTAAACCGAAGTAACAATGAACACAGAGGACTACGTTTCCTACCCCATCGCCATTGCGCTGAAGAAGGCAGGTTTTGATTGGGAGTGCGACCACTATTATACGAATGGGTATGTTAATGATAACCCAGAGGATATAAGTAGAGTTGTTAAGCTCCATATTGGCAGATTATATAACCACAATATGGTTATCAGTTCAGATGGAGAATGTGTTTCCACCCCGACCTTATGGCAGGCTCAGAAGTGGTTGAGAAATATGAAACGACTGTCGATTGAGCCTTACGCGAATATTGCGGTCGCGTGGAACTACAATATTGCCGACCTTGATAACTTCGCGGAAAATATCGGAGGTGAGGTGAGTTTTCCATCTTACGAATCCGCCCTCTCAGCCGGAATCGCTGCGGCGTTGAAACTGATTGAAAACAATAAAAACAACTGAACTATGGGATGTGATATACATTTAAGGCTTGAAAGAAAAGCCAAAGGAAAAATAAAATGGCGAAATTGCAACATTTTTCGCTATGATACATGCTGGGGATACCGCACCTATGGAATGTTCGCCGCATTAGCTGACGTAAGGAACTACGGTAACATTGAGCCTCTGCCCGTCCGTGGGCTTCCAAGTGACGCATCCGTTTCAACACTTATGCTCTATGGATTGGCAGTCGCTGATAAAGCTGAATATGACTGGCAATGCAGTACGGCCGAGGCGGAGAACTGGGTCTTGTGTGGATATAGCCACTACTATGAGGTCAACGGTAGAAAATATTGCAGCCATCCCGACTGGCATACTCCGAGTTGGTGTACGACCTCAGAAATGGAGGGCTGTATAAACCGAATCTTCAAGAAGGAGGATGGCGGCTATAAAGGCGGTTATGCCGAATGGCTCGCTCTGCTTGGTGCGATGAAAGGTTATGAGGCGGACGGAAGCGAGTGCCGTGCTGTATTTTGGTTTGACAACTGATAGAAAAGAATGACGGAGGTATATCACAGAATCCGAAGATATCAGAAAGCCTTGCGGGTTTCCGACCGCCCCTGTGCAGGGATATAGAAACACGGGAATAAGTCATGACACCGCGCCGGGGCAAACCCCGCGAAGCAATACACGCTCCGGCGCGGCGGCTCTTCGGAATACCGTGACTTAAAAGGCTTTTCACAATATCGGGTAATCCGCGAGGACCCCACGCGCCAAGAGGGCGCGGAAACATCAGTAGTTCTATAAAGTGTATATCTACTTTTACGTTAGAAATGTACTATGCCCCCTGCTCCGTTGTGAAACGCCGCAGGGATTTTTTTTGAAAAAAGTGTCTGAAAATTTGGTAGTTAACGAAATAATTACTAACTTTGTAGTGTTCAAAGGAACAAGAGATAATTAACATGTTTAACCCTTAAAACTTCAAAAAATGGAAGACGAAGTATTTAAGAAAGAGCTTCAGGAACTGATAGGGATGCTCGAAAATCTAAGGTTGATAAGAGACCGAGAGCAAAGAAGAAAGTTCAAAGCTGAAATCCGAGTCCAACTCACAAGAGTGATGAAAGACTAAACAACGCCCCTCTCTCCTCCCTCCTCGGGGGGAGAGTTGAGGGGCTCAAAAAAATAAAAGTTATGGCAGATAATGAAAAATCAATGAAAGACCCGATACTTTCAAAAATTAAATTCATGGGGCGTGAAGATTTGCTCCGAGTCCTCAATGGCGCATATATAGCCGAACGTTTCTTTGGCAAGTCCGGGAGTTGGTTCAGTCAGAAACTGAATAACAACTTAAAGAATGGCAAGCCCTGCGAATTTACAGAGGAGGAGTTGGAAACTCTCAGCAATGCACTCCATACTATTGCCATAGAACTTCAAGACTTAGCCGACGAACTGCACTAAGGGTTTATTATAAAATCTTCGTCTTCCAAACGTTTGCAGTAATCGGCACCCAGGGTCCGGACCCGCCAGCCTCACGGAGGCTGACGCGTCCGGGCCCTCTCTTTTTTACGTTTTGCAATTAATACACGTGTTTTTATACCGATATGCGGCGCGGTGACTGTTTTTTTTCGGATTGTGAGTGCGCCACTGTTGACTATCAGCCCATTTTTAATTATCTTTGCATCCGGTTATTACAACGCTTTTCCGATTCTTGATTTTCTATCTTTCACCCTGCCTCATGACTCCGCGACATGAACGTATATCTTGACCTGCCCCCATATCTGAGCCAGTGGCTCTCCAACCGCTGCGGCGGCTCCAGTCCCATACGGTTACCGCGCGGAAGCATCGAACTCACGATCCTGCATACCTCGCTCCGCGCTCCCCGCGCCGGAGAGAGGCCGCAGGTATTGTGCCCCAAAGGGTGGACGGCGGTGGAAGTGCCGGCGTTCAAGGGGTTCCCCCTCGATTCGCGCAACTTTCTCCCCGACTCGGCACGCCGCGCCATCGAGGATGCCGTGCGGCAGCGCTTCGACCGCGACCTCTGGCCCCTGGCCCTGGATGCCGATTACCGGCTCGTGCCGCTCCACCGCCTGATCGAGCTTTGGATGGAGACCCACGGCATCGAACCCGACGACACCAACACCCAGGCCGTCACGAAGCGCCTGCGCCGTCTGCGCGTGCGTGCCCTCGGCATGATGCGCCAGCGCCGCCTCCGTGCCCGAAAAAACACTCCGGAAAACATGGACAAAACCACCCCCGAAACCAACGCGTGACGCATGTAACGCATGTAACGCGCCCCCATACCCCAACCCGACCCCAACCCCACCCCGACCCCGACACCATGACCACACCCATCCCTGGCATAAGCCGCACGCTCGCAGCCAGCGCCGCACCC
>CAMWRH010000107.1 GCA_947176605.1 uncultured Porphyromonadaceae bacterium | reverse complement strand
TAACCGCGGAGCGGTTACATGGCCTGTTAACCGTACCGGCGGCGAGGCGTAGCCGAAGCAGCCTGTGCGCGGTTAAAGACCGCACTCTCTCACTTTGTCGCGGAGCGACAACACTATACGTCGAGGCGTGGCCCCTCCCCCGCTGTCGCGAAGCGACGGCGGGGGAGGGGGTGGAGAGGGGATATGCAGTCCGCGCACAGGCAGCTTGGGCTACGCCCAGCTGCCTGTACGGTTAACAGGCCATGAAACCGCTCCGCGGTTATCGCTCCTCCCCACTGACTGTGCGCGGATACACACCCACTCTGCCACAAGGCTCATTAAGGAATATCTTAACTATTTTGGGAGACATACTTAATATATCTCCTCAAATAGGTATAAGTCAGTAAAGCCGGACAACTGGATTGTACGTCAATTTCCGGGAGCGGTCTAAGCGTTATGGGCTCAGAAATATTTTAAAAATTCATCAAGTAATTTCGTGTTGGAGGATTTGATCTTTGTCTTTAACCGATACTTTCTTACGGCAAAGTGCTCGATACCGTTCATATTAAGGAAGAGGGAGATGAGCAATGGCTTTAGTCCATATACAATGTATAGGAATAGCAATGATTCTTCTTCCCTCAGATTTGGAAATTCATTATTAAACTTCGTGATAATATCGTCATGAGATGAATTGGTAATCTGTATAAGATTCCTTGTAATTGTCTCGTCTTTTTGAAAATCGCTTATTATAGAGTCAATTGCTTTTGAGATTTTCGTGTATCGTTCGTCATTTTGGGTTGATTTATCAATATTCTCGTTGGGTTTGCCGGTCGTAGTGGCCGATACAGTCTGTTTATTATTTTTATCCGTAGCAGCATGAGACCGGGAGTTGCCGCAACCGTCTGACTTTTTCCCTTGCCGGCCATAACATGCTTCGGCAAGGAGATTTAGGTTGTGCAGCTGATTCGTTAGATATGACTTGGTCTCATTGTAACGAAGCATTTTTTGCGAACTTAGATCTGTTGCGTTTTGTTCGTATTGTTGCATAAAAGCTGCCAGTTCTTCTGACGCTTCAAAGGCGTTGGCTCGTTCAATATTTGCCTTATTTCGATAGTTCAGCAGCAAAATCATTAAGACGATGGCAATGAAAGAGATAACGGATATTACAGTCCATAGCACAAGATTGTGATATTTTGATTTAGCTTCTAAAAGAGAGGTGTTAATGTTGTAATTCTCTTGCAGTAAGGTATTAAGATTGCTGGAGTAGGCATTGTAAAGGAGTGAGTCATTGCGATTATCAACCAATTTGAATGATTGATAGAGGTCGTTGATGGATGCGTTTGACGTGTTTATTCCATAAAAGCCCCAGCTGCTCCCGTTGGCGAGAAGCGCATGTGATATAGAATCGGCTTTAGTTTTATTTCCTGCCATGGATTCAGCCAGAGAGAGCAGCCCTAACGTCTGGTCGGAGACTGTAGTCGAGTGTTCAAGCGGACGAAGATATCGCAGGGCGTCTGCGTAATTTTTCCTGCCTACGGCTGTATATCCTAATTCTTCATATGCAGCCATTCTCAGAATGCTGTCGTTGAACGATGTGGATATTACGAGAGCAGATGAAGCAGCGGAATATGCGCTGTCGTAGTTGCCTAAGTTGTTGAAATATGATGCTTTATCTGCGAGGCAATAGCCGCAGTGTATGGGTAGATTCTCCTTATTATAAGCAGCATAGGCTTTATTGATATAGGCGATAGCTTCCGTGCCGTTAAGGCATTTATTATAGCATTCCGCCATCTCATGATATAGAAGTCCTTTTTCAATTTCGGGAGTACTGTCATCAATCAGTCGTTCGGCCTCAATAAGATTTACTATGGCCAATGGAGTCTGATTCGATATATCAAGTATGCGTCCCTTTATGGTGTGCGCCATACGCAGATGAGTCTTGTCCTGTGTCTGGCGAAAGTGGTTGAGCGCGATGGTTATGACAGAATCCGGGGTGGATAAATCGTACGTCTTGTCTTCAGCTATAGCGTGCAGTAATATGAACAGCGCGCGATCATTATCATTGCTGCATTTCTCAATCCCTAAAGAATCAAGTAACTGAAGAGAACGGTGTGGATTACTGTTGATTACAGTTTCAGCTTCTTGCAGCGGATCCCCTGTGGAATCAACATGAGAGCAGCCAATAAGAATGATGGGTATTATGATGATACAAAGAAATCTGAGTACGACAGATTCCCTTGAAATGAACTGGCCTATAACGCTATTGTTGTTTTGATTCATGCGTTAAAGGTACAAAAAAACTGTGAATATGGCAAATTCTTCTTATAAGTAGAAGTTAATATCAGGAAAAGGCTCTTCTCCTGGCTGCGGGAGTCAGAGGGGAGAGCGACTGCGGGACAGCGGAGTGGCGCTGTTGGGGCTGTTCAGGCGTGATGTGTCTTGATATAAAGCGAGAGGGTATCCCGCGACAATATGCGGGATACCCTCTGTGTGGATTGTGTTGCGTCACATCAGCCGGCGGTATGCCGGATGCTGCTGCGCGGAGTTTCGATTACTTGCCTTCCTTCTGGAGCTGCTCCTTGAGTGCCTGAAGTGCGCTCAGGTCGCCGAGTGTGGTCTTCTCGATTGTGGGTGCCACAATCTCCTCCTCGGGCTTGTTGTTGCGCGGCTTCTTGGGAGCCTTGTTGACGCGGGTCTCACCCTTCACGGCATCTTCGGCGATGCGTGAGTGCGAGAGGATGATGCGCTTCGAATCCTTGTTGAATTCGATTACCTTGAAGTTGAGCTTGTCGTTGAGCTTGGCCTGTGTGCCATCCTCCTTGACGAGGTGCTTGGGAGTGGCGAAACCTTCTACGCCACCTTCAAGTGCGATTACGGCACCCTTGTCCATAACCTCGATTACAGTGCCCTCGTGGATTGAGCCGACAGTGAACTGACCCTCGAACGCATCCCAGGGATTTGCCTCAAGCTGCTTGTGGCCGAGGCTCAGACGGCGGTTGCCCTTGTCGATCTCGAGCACCTGCACCTCGATGTCGCTGCCGACGGTAGTGAACTCCGAGGGGTGTTTGATCTTCTTGGTCCAGGAAAGGTCGGAGATGTGGATGAGGCCGTCGACGCCCTCTTCGATCTCTACGAATACGCCGAAGTTGGTGAAGTTGCGCACCTTGGCGGTGTGGCGGCTGCCGATGGCGTATTTCTGCTCGATGTTCTCCCACGGATCAGCCTTGAGCTGCTTGATGCCGAGGCTCATCTTACGCTCGTCGCGGTCGAGGGTGAGCACTACGGCCTCTACCTCGTCGCCTACCTTGAGGAAGTCCTGGGCTGAACGGAGGTGCTGGCTCCACGACATTTCGGATACGTGGATCAGACCCTCTACGCCCGGCTGTACCTCAACGAATGCACCGTAATCGGCCATAACGACAACCTTGCCGTTGACGTGGTCGCCGACCTTGAGGTCGGGGTTGAGTGCATCCCAGGGATGGGGCATGAGCTGCTTGATGCCGAGGGCGATGCGCTTCTTCTCGTCGTCGAAGTCGAGGATAGCCACCTTGATGTCCTGGTCGAGCTCCACGACTTCGCGCGGATCCGACACGCGGCCCCAGCTGAGGTCGGTGATGTGTACCAGACCGTCGACGCCGCCGAGGTCAACGAATACACCGTAGGGAGTGATGTTCTTGACTTTGCCTTCGAGCACCTGGCCTTTTTCGAGCTTGGAGATGATCTCCTTCTTCTGCTGCTCGAGCTCGGCCTCGATGAGGGCCTTGTGGGATACAACGACGTTCTTGAACTCCTGGTTGATCTTGACAACCTTGAATTCCATTGTCTTGTCGACGTATACATCGTAGTCGCGGATGGGGCGCACGTCGATCTGCGAACCGGGGAGGAATGCCTCGATTCCGAAGATGTCGACGATCATGCCACCCTTGGTGCGGCTCTTGACATAGCCTTTGATGACTTCATCGTTTTCGAGAGCCTGGTTGACACGGTCCCAGGAGCGGGTCTGGCAGGCTTTCTTGTGGGAGAGACGGAGCTGACCGTTCTTGTCCTCGAGTGCCTCGATGAATACCTCTACGTCGTCGCCTACCTTGAGGTCGGGGTTGTAGCGGAACTCGGATACGGGGATGATCGCGTCAGACTTCATGCCTATATCGACACGCACTTCGCGCTTGGTGATTGCTTTCACCTTGCCGGTTACGACCTCGTTATCTTTGGCAGTAGTGAGAGTCTGGTCGTAGATTTTCTCTACTTCCTCGTGGTTCTTCTCGCCTACAACGTTGCCTTTCTCATAGGCATCCCAGTCGAAATCCTCGATGGGGGTTTGAATTTTTAATTCAGACATTAATTGTTAATAAATAAAATGATAAAATCTCTTCCTGCCGCACACGATACGGCAAGCGCCGCAAAATTAGTGATTTTTTTCGACATCACCAAATCTGCGGCGCATAAATGTGTAAAAATCTTTTGTTTACGTCGGTCTGCGATTTCCTGACTGCGGTTTTCCCGCTTTGTGGCTCAGAGGGCGAGCATGGCGGTCTCGGCCGAGATGGAGTCGCGGTAGGTGGCGCGGTCGAGCTCTACGAGTTCGTCGAATTCGGCGGCGCCGCGCCGTATCTCGTCGGCGCTGACGCGAAGCCGGTCGGGGAATCGGGCCGCTATCCAGCGGCGCTCGAGCTGGTGGTAGGAGTCGTAGGCGGCATCGAAGATGGCTTCTCGGGCCGTCACGCTGTCGGCCTCAAGGGCCTGCACGAGCAGCGGGCGGGGCATCGGCTGGCCGGCCACGTCGATCCACGGCGCGGCATCGGCTTCGGCCACTCCTGCATCGGCCGGGCGCGGCGGGAAGTGCCAGTGCTCGGCGTCGTGGTGGTGGGCAAGCAGGGCGCGGTCGAGGTATTTCATCAGGCCGAGCCAGTAGAGGCGGGTGGCGCGGTGCAGGGAGGCGCGGGAGAGTTTCATCCCTTTATAGCGGTGGTAGTGGTCGTCGTCGGCCGGGCGCGACAGCATCGGGGTGATGATGTCGAGGGCGTTGATCATGGCGTCGGCGGTGACGGGGTTGAGCACGTCGAATATCACGCGGTCGCGGTGGGCCACACCCTTGCGGCGGTCGCGCTGCGGCCATTTGAGTTCGTCGCGCAGCAGTCCGCAGGAGCGGAGCATCACGGCGGGCACCACCACGGTGGCTCCCTGGGGGTCGCCGAAGAGGTAGGAGAAGGGGAATTCCGATGAGTCGGGATGCGTCTTGTGCTGCCCCATGAGCAGGGAGAAGGCACCGATGCGGGCCCCGAGCATGAGGTAGGATCCGGAGGAGGTCTTTACGCCGCGCTGCAGTTCGCCCCAGTGCAGGGGGCCGAGCTTGTACATGTGGTTGCTCTGGTTGGTCGACGAGCCGGCGTTCATGAATGAAGTCTGGCATCCGATCAGCAGTGTCCCTTTGTGTGATGATACGGTATAGGGTCCGGCAAAGAGGGCGCAGGCTTCGCCGTTCTCCATGGTGCAGTTGGCGAAGAAGAGGGAGTCGTGGGCTGTGAATCCCTTTTCGATCCGCACTCCCTGCCCGACGTAGCAGTTGCGCAGGATGGCACCGGAGTCTACGTGGGCGTCTTCGATGATGAAGTCTTTTGCATCGACTCCCGGACCTACGTAGGCGAGGCATTCGCCGTCGGGTGCGGGGGATCCGATGACGGTGCCTTCGCGCAGCGAGCGGGCGCCGTGTATGCGCACGCGTTCGCCGACGGCCACGTTATAGAGCTCGCCGCAGTCGAGTATCTCGGCTCCTGCGCCTATGCCGGAGGGGAGGGTGAGGGTGTCGATATGCTCGCGGGCCTGGGTGAGCAGCTCGTCGGCCACACTGCGGCGGCAGCGGGCCGTAAGCATGGCCGACTGGGCCGACAGGCCGGGGTAGATGATTACGGTGCGTGAGCCGGTCTCGTCGAGCACGCTCACTTCGCTGCCGGTGCCGCAGAGGGGCTGGGGTTCGTAGGCGATGCGGGCGCAGTTTTCCACTACGGCGGCAGTGCCGATGCGGCAGTTGGAGATGCCGCCGGGGATATGGCGCAGGCGCACGCCGTCGGCCACGCGGCAGTCGCGCAGCAGCACGTCGCGCAGCATCGAGCCGGGGTAGTGGGTATGGTCGATCAGCCCTACTGTCACCTCCCCTTCGAACTCCACATCGCGCAGCAGCCGCAGGTCGGTGCCCGGGTGCAGGCGCACGCGGCTCCAGTCGGTGGCGGTGCAGCCGTGGGCCTCAAGGAAGGCTATGGCCTCGGGTGTGGGGGCGGGGTTGGGCCAAAAAATTTTCTGCGTTTTGGTTTAAAAAAA
>CAMWRH010000106.1 GCA_947176605.1 uncultured Porphyromonadaceae bacterium | reverse complement strand
CCCTTATGGCGGGAAGGGGGCATATGCAGTAGTGGGGAGACTGTTTGGGGATCCATCCGCACCCCTGCGTCAGAGGTGGAGCATATGCCGCTGCAAGAGGGCACGGTAAGGCAGAGGAGGGGGAATGAATGTATGTGAATGTCATTTAATTACGGGTGGCGGTGCAAAACAAATCCATGAATCAACCGTTATATTAAAAATGTTTAAAGGCTCTGACCCGAGTCTGTACCCATAACTTATCAATACCAAAACAGCAACTTATGAAAAAGATTTTGATTGCATTGATGCTGTTCATCGCAGCAGGAATCAGCACCGCATGTGCCGACACCTACGCCCATGACGCAAGCGTGCTGCCGGCCGCAGCCCAGGCAGTGCTTAAAAAGAACTTCAAGGCGGAAGTGACCGTAGTGAAGATCGACAAAGACTTCGGCATGGTCAAAGACTATGAAGTGATACTCAACGACGGCACCGAAATCTCGTTTGACTCCAAAGGAAACTGGGAAGAGGTCGAGGTAGGGCGCAACATGAATGTGCCCGCAGCATTCCTGCTTCAGCCGATGCGCAACTACCTCAACGCCAACTTCAAGGGGGTCAACGTGGTAGGCGTCGACAAGAAACGCCGAGGCTACGAAGTGAAACTTGCCAACGGCATCGAACTTGAATTTGACACTTCCGGCAACTTCCTGCGCTACGACGACTGAACCGTGAGCGCCTGAAGCCCCGACCAAACCGCCATATGGGACGCAAAGCCAAACCGCTTGAAGAGCAGGTCAACCTGCTGATACGCCGTGGAATGCGGGTCGACGACCCTGAGAAGGCCTACCGGATACTGCTCGAGATCGGGTGGTTCAGGATGAGCCTCTACTGGTTTCCGTTTGAGACCCGCTATCCCGACATGTCGGATTCCACCCACAGATTCCGTGAGGGCGCCACCTTTCATGATGCCCTCATGCTGTATGCCTTCGACTTCAACCTTCGCAACATGCTCCTAAAATATCTGGAGCGTATAGAGACAGCCTTCCGCACCTACCTGATATTTCACGTATCCACGCGGTATCCCGACTCTCCGGCCTGGTTTGTCGACAAGCGGGTAGTAAGTCCCGCGCAGGCCAAATCCTTCGAACGCGTGGTGTATAATCCGCTCCGGCGCCAGAATCCGCATATCCAGCTTCATCACCGCCGCTTCCCGAAGGATAAGTTCGCCCCGGCGTGGAAGACGCTTGAGTTCATGACACTCGGCACGATGTGCAACCTCTTCGAATCGCTCAACAGCGCGGTGCTCCGCCAGGATGTGGCCCGTCATTTCGGGGTGCGTCAGGAAGGGATCTTCACCGACTATATGGAGGTGGTGCGTGCGCTGCGCAACATCTGCGCCCACGGCAACGTGCTTTACTCCTACCGCCCGCATCAGCTGCGCCGCGGTCCGGCCTTCGGCGGGCAGCAGCCGCCACAGAACCTTTACGGCGCCCTCGGGATAATGGAGCACTTCCTCGGTGTGATATCCACGCGCCTGTGCGAGGAATTCCGGAATTGCCTCAGGTCACTTATCGAAGAATTTGCCGTCACCCCCGGCACCCGTCATGTGCTGGGGCGCATATCCGGATTCCACAGAGAGGTAAGGATGCCTGACGTGGGGGCGCCCGAAGGTAATGCCCGGTCGAGGGGTGGCGGCAAGCCTTGAGCCGCACAGTGCTGGGGGGCCGCACAGACCGGAGATGCTCCCGGCAAGTGATGAAAATGAAATAGCGGGGCTGATTCGCAAGAATCAGCCCCGCTGCCTGTGATAGGTATGATCTTTAGAAATAGAATGGACGTAAGGATCAGAAATTCACACCCTCGATATTCTTGAAGTATACCCAGCCCTCATGAGAGTCATAGTAATTGTTGGCCTCATTGTATTCCTCAAGAGCGGTGTAATACTCACCCATAGCCACATCGTAAGCGGCATAGGCCTCATCGTAGGCGTCCCAGTCCTCATCAGTGGCGTCGCCATCGGGGAGTTCGGGCTCAGTGGGCTCAACGGGAAGGGCCAGGTCGGGTTTAGTGAACTTATATGCGTCCTCGGCACCGGCCGGGATGCGGAGCACACCATTGTGGGCATACTGGCCGAACGAGCCGGATACAGCCTCGGGAGCGGTAGTGGCCTGGCAGTTGATGAGGAGCAGATTGTCGTTGAACACCACAGCCTCATCGCCGATTTCCACGATTCCGGCCGGGAGAGTGAGCACTTCGATCTGCGAGCAGTAATAGAGCGCGCGGGGAGCGATAAACTTCGTGTCCTCGGCCACTGTCATTGTGCCCTTATAGCCACGGGGTACGCATACGAGCGTCTGGAGGTCGGAAGAATATACTGCGCCATTGATGGAGCAGAAGTTGGTGAAACCGTCTTCAAGTTCGATTTTCTCCACCTTGTTGGCACGTTCCATCTGAGCGCGGAAGTAGGTGCCCGTCATTGCAGAGAAAGCCGAATTCTCCACCAGCTGGGTGATTGTGTTGGGGAGAGTGAGGGAAGTGACAGTGTCGTCGATTCCTTCGAGCATGAGGTCAAGACTGTTGACCGCGAAAGTCAGGTCATTGTAGCTTACCGAAGCCGGCACGATGACATCGGCAGCCGAACCCTGGATTTTCTTGACAGTGGCCACATAGCCGAGAGAAGAGCTGTTGACCAGCGAATATACGATTTCCTGGCCGTTGGCGTAAGACACGCGGAAGTAAGAGCCGTCGGCTTTCACATCGCTCTGAGCGGGAGCATTGAGGCTGACATGGTCAGCCACAGAGACTACCGTCTGCACCGGGTCATTGGGTACGGGGCGTACCGCCTCATCATCATTCGAGCAGGCGCCCAGCATAAGGAGGGCGGCAACGGGAAGTAATGCGATTTTTTTCATTCTGCTGAAAATATGTGTTTGGTTATTATTCGGTTAAGTTTGATTGAATATGCTCACTATACCCCGGTATGAAAAGGGGCGATATGGTAGAATACACATCGGCGGCTGCTGCCACCGGCTCTCCGGAAAGAAGATACTCGCCGACGTTTTTGCAAATTTAAACAAATTTTTCAAACCACACCTATTACCTCCCTTATTTTCGCAAAAAAAAATGTCGGGCATTAATCCAGCTTAAATAAAATTGCTGATAGCGTCCGAAATCAGCTTCCATTCAGCCATAAGCGCCTCTAAAAGGCGCTGCCCCGATTCGGAGAGGGTATAGTACTTTCTGGGAGGTCCCATGGTGGATTCTTCCCATTCGTAATCAAGGTGTCCGTCGCGGCGCAGACGGTTGAGCAGCGTGTAGAGCGTACCCTCCACCACACTCAGTCCGGCTTGGCGAAGGTTGCGCAGTATGTCGGAGGGATAGGCGCGTCCGTGGCTGAGGGTGAGCAGCACGCAGAGCTCCAGAATCCCTTTCCGCATCTGGGTGCGGATATTGTCGTCGTTCACATTCATGTCGTCTCAGATGTTGTTTTGATGCTGCAAATTTAGTGAATTATTCGCAGGTATGCAAAACTATAGTACTATGTAATGTTAGTGACCGTTGGCGGGATTACGTCCGTCGCGCCGCTGCCGTTACTCTCCATCTCCCGTATCGGAAGCCTCAAACTCGTCGACCGTATAATTGATGAAATCATTCAGCCTTGCGGCCCGGGCTATGACGGGGCGCAGACGCTCCTCAAGGCCGGGAGCGGTGAAATAATCATCGGCCACTGGCATCATCGTGCCGAAATCCTTCACCTTCAGGTAGTCGATATAGGGCCAGTCCTTCGGGAATCCCTTCGGCGCCACCTTCAGCCGTTCAAACCCCACGGTAGGGAAATACTGCCTGAACTCCTCATCCTCCACAATGGCGCGGAACTCCTCGATATTGTCGTATACGCTCTGCCGCAGGGCGCGCGTCAGCGGACCGGGTGCCGGCATATTGCCGCCGCAGAAGAAGCAGTTGTCGGGTTCAAGATGGAAGTAGTAGCCGTAGCGCCACGACTTCTTGCCGCGCGGTGGATTGATGAAGATGCCGATATGCGTCTTATAGGGAGTCTTGTCGGCCGAAAAGCGCGTGTCGCGGTATATGCGGTAAGTCACGTCTGAGGGGCGCATGCGCAGCGCCGTGGGGTCGGTCTCACCCACGAGCAGAATCAGCCGGGAGGCCAGAGCCTCCACAGCCTCGCGCACCTTCAGATAGCGCTCCTTATGGGCCGCAAACCATTCGCGGTCGTTATGTCGGCGCAGAGAGCGCAGAAAGGGTATGATGTCGTTCATAATACCTATTCAACGCCCCCGCCATATACTTTAATATATAGGGACTGCGTTAAATAAGGAGAAAAAACACATCATGAATATCCGAAGATTCCTGTATATCATACTCCCCCTGCTGGCCCTGGCATTGCTGTCGGAGGGGTGCAAGAGCGTCAAGCTCAAGGATGCCGACGAGCAGTTTGAGCGTGGCGAATACAACGATGCGGCCAAGACCTACCGCAAGATATACAATCGCCTCACCAAGCGCGAAGACCGTCCGCTGCGCGGCGAGGTGGCCTATAAGATGGCCATCTGCCACCGTAAGCTCAACCAGGCCTCCCGCGCCTCGGCTGCCTATCAGAACGCCATACGCTACGAATACCCCGACTCGATGGCCTTCTACTGGCTCGGTCGCTCCTTGCAGGCGGAGGGGAAGTATACGCAGGCCATACAGGCCTACCGCACATTCCTCGAATGGCAGCCCGACAATCTGCTGGCCAAAGAGGGACTCAAAGGGTCGATGCGCGCCGAGGCCGCAAAGAAGCAGCCCAAGACCCGTTACGTGGTGAAGAACGCCAAGATATTCAATTCGCGCCGTGCCGACTTCGCCCCGATGTATCTCGACAAAAGCCTCGACCAGCTCTATTTCACCACTACCAATGAGAAAGTGACCGGCGACAACCGCTCCGAAATCACCGGAATGAAAAAGAGCGACATATGGGTGAGCAAAAAGAACGAGCGCGGCGAGTGGCAGCGCCCCGAACCGGTGGAGGGTGAACTCAACTCGGAGATGGACGAGGGTATAGTATCCTTCTCACCCGACGGGCAGACCATGTATCTCACCATGGCGCGCCGCGCCCCCGAATCGAGCACCTCGGTGGAGATATACACCTCCAAGCGCTCCGACGCCACATGGAGCGCCCCGGTGAAATTCGACATCCTCAACGATACGATATCCGCCGTAGGGCATCCCGCCGTATCCCCCGACGGGCGCTACCTCTACTTCACATCCGACATGCCCGGCGGCTACGGCGGCAAAGACATATGGCGCATCAACCTGATGGACCGGGCCGGAAGTCTGGAGAATCTCGGTCCGCAGATCAATACGCCGGGCGACGAGATGTTTCCTTACATGCGCAATGACTCGACGATGTATTTCTCATCCGACGGACATCCCGGTTTCGGCGGACTCGATCTCTTCGTGGCACGCCGCAACGCCACCGGCGACTTCTGGAGCGTAGAGAACATGGGATTACCCATGAACTCCCCCGGCGACGACTTCGGCATAACCTTCGGCGAGGGGGAGAGCGGCTTCTTCTCCTCCAACCGTGGCGATGCCAAGGGTTACGACCATATCTTCTCCTTCGAACTGCCCGAGCTGAAGATTTCCATCTCCGGATGGGTGGTTGACAAGGATGACGAACCGGTGCCCAACGCCGTGATACGCATCGTGGGCGACGACGGGTCAAACCAGAAGGAGGTGGCTCGCGACGACGGGTCGTTCCATTTCCGCCTGGAGCGCGGGGTGAAGTACGTGATGCTGGCCGGAGCCCCCGGTTACCTCAACGTCAAACAGGAATTCGAGTCGGATATGGCTGAAGAGGATGCCGAATACGGAGTGGATTTCGTGTTGGCCGCCATCAACAAACCGCAGGTTGTGGAGAATATCTTCTACGACTTCGACAAGGCCACCCTGCGCCCCGAATCGAAAGAGGCGCTCGACGAGATGGCCCGTATGCTGGCCGACAATCCCAACGTCACCATCGAGATGGGAAGCCACACTGACCGCCACGGCAGCGATGCCTACAACGACCGCCTGTCGGAGCGCCGCGCCAAAAGTGTGGTTGACTACCTCATATCCGCCGGCGTCGACCCGCGCCGCCTTACCTGGAAAGGGTATGGCGAGAGCAGTCCGAAGAAAGTGACCAAACGCATCAACAAGGAATACCCTCAGTTTGAAGAGGGAGTGGTGCTCGACGAAGCCTACATCGAAAGCCTCGACCCCGAGCAGCAGGAAGTGGCCGACCAGATCAACCGCCGCACCGAGTTTCAGGTCACCTCCACCACCTTCGACATGTTCTGACCCTCTCCGCCCCCCCCTTGACATCAATGATTCATAACAGCAGTAATCCACAGCTGTAATTCATGACAGCAGGAATTCATAAAGCGTACAGGCGGCTGGCCGTAGCGATAACCGCTCTACTATCCCCGCTGTCGCGGAGCGACAGCGGGGGTATACATTAACAGTCCACGCCTCGACGTATAGTGTTGT
>CAMWRH010000105.1 GCA_947176605.1 uncultured Porphyromonadaceae bacterium | reverse complement strand
GTGCAACTACAACCATACCTTTTATTTTACTCAGTGCTTAACGCACCACTAATGCTTAACCATACGCCATGACACCTGTCACGCTTTCCTGCGTCACCGACCTGGTGGCCCTGCGCATGGATGAGTTTCCCGACTGCCGCACCCCTCCTGCTCCAGGCACTTCGGGCCGCGTCACGCTGGCCGAGATGATTGAGCCTGTGATTGAGAAGATGGCGCTGCGGCTCACCTTAGCGACCCCGCTTGACGGTTTTTCGGCTCCTGCCGACATGTGTGCCCACATCAGGGCCGAGTCCGACTGGGGAGAGGAGGGTTATGCCGAGGTGCAGCTGCCCGATGACTTCTGCCGGCTGCATTCGCTGCGCATGGCCGGATGGGGGCGCACCCTTTCCGACGATAATCCCGGACATCCCCTAAACATCGCATTGGGCGATTCGGCCCCGGGATGGGCAACGTCAAATCCGCTCTATCCGTGGCTGCTGACCTACACGCGCCAAAGTGCGACGGTGATGCGGTTCGGTCCGGCCACTTCGGCTATCCCTCTATGCGCATCCTACATACCGAAGCCGCACTACGACCGGGCCACCTCCACCCTTACCGGACTCGACCCCGCGCTGCTGCTCCCGCTTGCCGAGGCTCTGGCCGACTGGCTTCCGACGGCATGACGTCGTATGGATTGCCTCCCTGTCGCGCGGCCGCGCTTTGCGCCCTTTCAATCGTTTTAACAATCTTTAACCCTCAATGATGCGATTTGCTTCATTTTTCCGTTAATATTTAGTATCTTTGCAGTGATTTCCGGAGGGGACATGCGTCTCCTCCGAATTTATTATATAATCACCTGCCTCCCCGGGATGGATTTCGGAAGGCGCCGTCATGGCGCTTCAATCAGGCCGCACGCAGTCAGCCCTCTCTGCCATGCGGGTCAGCCTCTCCGCCGGGCAAGGCCATAACCCTCACAGAATGATAGATAAAGAGAAACTTACGGAATTCCTGAATGTGGCTCTCGCCGATACCGACTGCTTTCTGACCGATCTTACCATCTCCGCCGACAATGACATTGTGGTGGAAATCGACTCCGACGGCTCAATCGACATTGATTTCTGCAGCGCCCTGTCGCGCCGCATCGAGGAGGCGTTCCCCCGCGAGCCGGAGGATTATACGCTGGAGGTAGGATCGGCCGGCCTGACGGCTCCGTTCAAGGTGCGCCGGCAGTGGGAGAAGAACATCGGCAATGACATCGAGCTTCTCACCCGCGACGGGAAGAAGATCTTCGGACGACTCGCCCGCCTTACGGATGATGCCGCCGTCGTGGAGACGGAGCAGAAGATGCGCCGCGAGGGGATGAAACGCCCCGTGCTCGAGCGACTTGAGCTTGAAATCCCCTTTGCCGACGTGCGACGCGCCTGCTACGACCTGAAATTCTGACCCCTCTTCTCCATCCCACTCTCTCCCGGCAATCCACTTTTTTCTTTAACACGCAAAAAAACACATTACCACCGATATACTTATGGCAAAGAAAGCTGAAAGCGTAAATATGGTTGACCGCTTCGCCGAGTTCCGCGAAATGAAGAACATCGACAAGACTACAGTTATTTCCGTACTCGAAGAGTCATTCCGCAACGCGCTCGCCAAAATGTTTGGCACCGATGAGAATTTCGATGTCATCATGAACCCCGACAAGGGCGACTGCGACATCTACCAGAACCTTGAGGTCGTGGAAGACGGCTCTGTTGAAAACCCCTACCGCCAGATTTCGCTCACCGACGCACGCGAAATCGACCCCGAATGTGAGGTAGGCGAGGATGTGACGAAGCAGATCTTCTTCGAGCAGTTCGGCCGCCGCGCCATCCTTATTCTCCGTCAGACCCTCCAGACCAAAATCACCGACCTCCAGAAGGATGCGATTTTCAATAAGTTCAAGGAGAAGGAGGGTGAGCTTATCTCTGCCGAAGTGCACCAGATCTGGAAACGCGAAATGCTGCTTATCGATGATGAAAACAACGACCTGCTCATGCCCAAAGAGGAGCAGATACCCGGTGATTTCTTCCATAAGGGGGATATCGTGCGTGCAGTGGTGAAGCGCGTCGACAACAATAATAATAATCCGAAAGTGATCCTGAGCCGCACCGACGAACGCTTCATGCGCCGCCTCTTCGAGCAGGAAGTGCCGGAAATCCACGACGGTCTGGTCACTATCCGCGCTGTGGCCCGCAAGCCGGGCGAACGCGCCAAGGTGGCCGTGGAGTCTTACGACGACCGCATCGACCCCGTAGGCACTTGTGTCGGCATCAAGGGATCGCGCATACACGGCATCGTGCGCGAGCTGCGCAACGAGAATATCGATGTGATTTCCTACACGTCAAATCCCTCGCTCTTTATCCAGCGTGCCCTCAGCCCGGCCAAAATCTCGAGCATCCGCATCAATGAGGAGGAGAAGAAGGCCGAGGTGTTCCTGCATCCCGATGAAGTGAGCCTCGCCATCGGCAAGGGGGGCCTCAACATCCGTCTGGCCACTCAGCTGACCGGTTATTCTATCGATGTATACCGCGATCTTGAGGAAGGCGAGGAGGATATCTATCTCGATGAGTTCCGCGATGAAATCGAAGGCTGGATCATCGAAGCGCTCAAGAATATCGGGCTCGGCACCGCGAAGGCTGTGCTGAACGCCGACCCGAAGGTGCTTGAGAAGGCCGACCTTGAGGATGAGACGCTGGAGAATGTGAAGTCAGTGCTCCGCGCTGAGTTTGAAGACTGATATGTTTAATAATGCCGACCCTCTGCCCGGTCATCGCCCTCTCTGACGGGAGGCTTCGTGCCGGCTGTGATTGCTGCGGGTCGTCATCCTCCGGGACCGACGGATAGGAATAGGCGGATTGTGTCGGGGGATTTACTTAATCTGAATATATGCGACAAAAGATAAGCAAGTTAGCTAAAGAATTAAACGTCAGCGTGTCGACCGCTGCCGATTTCCTTTGGAAAAACGGTATCGAGGTCGATCGCAACGACCTCAATGCCCGAATCGACGACCGCGCCATCATGCTGCTCCAGAAGGAGTTCTCGAAGGACGCCAGTGTGAAAGCCACTATCGATAAGGAGCGCGAGAAGAAGCGCGCCGCCGCCGTACGCGACCGCGAGGAGGAACGCGCTGCCGAAAAGGCTGCCGCCGAGAAGGCCGCTGCCGAGAAGGCTGCCGCCGAAGCACGCGCAAAGGCCGAAGCGGAGGCTCGCGCAAAGGCTGAAGCGGAGGCCGAAGCCCGACTCCGCGCCCAGATGGAGGCTGAGAAGGCCGCCCGTAAGGCCGCCGAGGCCCGCGCAAAGGCCGAAGCTGAAGCTAAAGCAAAGGCGGATGCCCAGAAGAATGCACGCAAGCCCCAGCCGCAGCCCCAGGCGCAGCCTAAACCGGCCCCGAAGAAGGAGGAGGAGAATGCCCGCATCGAGGTGGGTCATGTGGAAACGGTGGTACCCGAGACTCCGCAGCTCCGTGTGGTAGGTAAGATCGACCTGGCTGCAATCAATCAGAGCACCCGCCCGAAGAAGAAGTCGAAGGAGGACCGTCGCCGCGAACGCATCGAGAAGGCCCGTCAGCCTCAGAGTGGAAATGCCGCCGGACAGCAGGGTGGCGCCGGACAGCAGGGCGCTTCGGGACGCAAGCGCACACGCATCGGTAAGGAGAAGGTGGATGTGGAGAAGGCCGGCCAGCAGGTAGGTCCCGGCCAGGACCGCCGCAACAAGGGCGCCGCCGCCGGACAGGGTGGCCAGCAGGGCTCCGGACGTGGCCGTCAGGGTGGCGCCGACCGCCAGGGTGGCCAGCAGGGCCAGGGACGCGGCCGCAACCGCAATAATTCACGTGGCTCCGACCGCCAGAACTCGGAGGTGCGCAGCGAGGATGTGCAGAAGCAGGTGAAGGAGACTCTGGCCCGCCTTACCAATAAGACCACCAAGAAGAGCGTAAAATGGCGCAAGGAGAAGCGCGATGAGGCCCATAACCGCGAACTGGCAAATGCCGAGCGCGCCGCAGCCGAAAGCCGCATCATCAAGATCACGGAGTTCGTGACCGTGAGCGACCTCGCGAATCTGATGGATATCCAGGTCAACCAGATCATCGCCACCTGCATGAATCTGGGCATGATGGTGTCGATCAATCAGCGTCTCGACGCGGAGACGATCAATATCGTGGCCGAGGAGTTCGGTTTCACTACGGAGTATGTGTCGGCCGAGGTGTCGGAGGCTATCGCTACGGAGGAGGACCGCGAGGAGGATCTCGTGTCGCGTCCGCCGATCGTGACTGTGATGGGCCATGTCGACCATGGTAAGACTTCGCTGCTCGACTTTATCCGTAATGCGAATGTGATCGCGGGTGAGGCCGGTGGCATCACCCAGCATATCGGCGCGTATAATGTGGAGCTGGCCGACGGCCGCCACATCACGTTCCTCGACACGCCGGGCCACGAGGCGTTCACTGCCATGCGTGCGCGTGGCGCGAAGGTGACCGACCTTGCCATCATCATCGTGGCCGCCGACGATAATGTGATGCCTCAGACGGTAGAGGCCATCAATCACGCTTCGGCTGCCGGTGTGCCTATGGTATTCGCCATCAATAAGATCGATAAACCTGCCGCCAACCCCGACAATATCAAGCAGGAACTCGCCAATATGAATTATCTTGTCGAGGATTGGGGTGGCAAGTATCAGAGCCAGGATATCTCGGCCAAGAAGGGCATCGGTGTCGATGAGCTGATGGAGAAGGTGCTCCTTGAGGCTGAGATGCTCGACCTTAAGGCCAATCCCAACCGTATGGCCATAGGCTCGGTGATCGAGTCGAGTCTTGACAAGGGTCGCGGTTATGTGGCCACGGTGCTCGTGCAGAACGGCACGCTGCGCGTGGGCGACGTGATTCTGGCCGGCACGCATTACGGTAAGGTGAAGGCTATGTTCAATGAGCGTAACCAGCGCATCCAGGAGGCGGGCCCCGCGGTGCCGGTGCTGATCCTGGGTCTGAACGGCGCGCCGCAGGCCGGCGATACGTTCAATGTGCTTGAGACGGAGCAGGAGGCACGCGAGATAGCCGGCAAGCGCGAGCAGCTGCAGCGCGAGCTGAGCCTGCGCACCAAGAAGCGTCCGGGTCTTGAGGAACTCGGCCGCCGCCGCGCCCTCAATGATTTCCATGAGCTGAATCTTGTGGTGAAGGGCGACGTGGACGGCTCTATCGAGGCTCTTTCGGATTCGCTTATCAAACTCTCTACGCCTGAAATCCAGGTCAATGTGCTCCACAAGGGTGTGGGCGCCATCTCGGAGTCGGATGTCACTCTGGCTGCGGCTTCGGATGCGATCATCATCGGTTTCCAGGTACGCCCCTCGGCCGCCGCACGGCGTGAGGCCGAGAAGGAGGGTGTGGAAATCCGCCTGTATTCTGTAATCTATAAGGCCATCGAGGAGGTGAAGGATGCGATGGAGGGTCTGCTCTCTCCGGAAATCCGCGAGGAAATCACCGGTAATGCGGAGGTGCTCCAGACTTACCATATCTCGAAGGTGGGCACTATCGCGGGCGCTATCGTGCGCGACGGCAAGATCAAGCGCCAGTCGAAGGTGCGCGTCGTGCGCGACGGTATCGTGATCTATACCGGCGAACTTGGCTCGCTCAAGCGCTTTAAGGATGATGTGAAGGAGGTGGTGAGCGGCTACGACTGCGGTCTCTCCGTGCAGGGGTATAATGATATCCGTGAAGGCGACATCATCGAGGCCTTCGAGGAGGTGGAGGTGAAGAAGACGCTCTAAGGCGCTCTTCACTCCTGCCCCCACGCGGTGCCGGGGCCTGCCCGCGCTCTCTCCGCGGGGATCTGCCCCGGCATAATGTGACCTGATTACGTAGCCTTATACACACACGCACCCATCATGTTGGTATTCATCAATATCGGCACGAATCTCGGCGACCGCCGCCGCAATCTCTCCCGGGCGGTGGTGGAGATAGGTCGCCGGTTTGGATATTTCGAGCTTTCGCATGTGGTGGAGTCGGAACCCTGGGGTTTCGATTCGGCCAATAAGTTCCTGAATGTGGCGATGGTGTTCCGCTCGGAGGAGGAGCCGCTGGAGATTCTCCATGCGCTCCAGGAGATAGAGCGCCGTCTGGGCGACACGCTGGCCCGCGAGAATGCGGCCCGGTTTGTGCCGGACCCCTCTTCGGCGGCTGCGGCCTCCGACATACACCGCGCCGCCGATGGCGGCTATGCCGACCGCTTCCTCGATATCGATATCATGACTATCGAGGGGGTGGAGATGCAGACTCCCGAACTGACCCTGCCCCATCCGCATCTGCGCGAGCGCCCGTTCTTTATGGAGCCGCTGCAGGAACTGCTCTCTCAGATACCCGCACAGTAAATCCCCCGTCAGATCCCTGACCGTATAAGATAAAACATGCCGGCATACACGCTTTTCTGGTGTATGCCGGCATGTTTTTTTCTTTTCTCCCTGTTACGGGTCGCCGGAGAGGGGGGGGGACGGAGGGGGTGCCGGTGGATGGCGGTGCGGTATGCTCCGGTCAC
>CAMWRH010000104.1 GCA_947176605.1 uncultured Porphyromonadaceae bacterium | reverse complement strand
GTGGGAGCGGGAGGTGGGTCAGAAGAGGTTGAAGCGCCAGCCGATCTTGAGGTCGAAGGCGGGAAGGGCGTTGATCAGTGTCGTGGCGTCGGAGTAGATGAATCCGGCATCCGCACGGACGGAAGAGCCGATGAACCATCGGTCGTGGTTCCAGACCAGGGATACCCCTCCACGATAATTCATACGGAAAGAGCAACGTTTCTCCGGACTGTTGAGGTAGCCGTAGTTGATGCTCGGCACGGCAAGCGCCATGATCCCGACAGTCAGATTGCGGCATGGCACCCAGTTGAAACCGTATCCGGCACCGATCCCGACGTTATATCCGGAAGCAGTGTAGGTGCGGTCGCTCCACCCTTCGGGCAACCACTGACGGATATCCCACGGCAGAGTGCGGAAATCAAAATACATCTTCTGCCGCTGATAACCTAACGTGAAGATCCACGATCCCTGGCTGCGCATCTGCAGTTTGCTGTAGGAGAAGGCTGCACCATTGGAGTATCGCCGCATATTCAGGTAATATGTCAGGTCTATACCCCATGTAAGGGTATTCATATCGTGGAAATCGGTGCCGATATCGCGCCGGTCGTTAAGGCGCGTGATGACCATGCCGTCGCGGTTGGTGACGGAATAGAGGCGACCCGAGAAACGGGCACTCGAAAACTCGAAATTAAACCGCGACTTGGAGCGGTCGGCTCCCCCAAGCAGCTTATTGATATTGATATCATACCCTATGGCCACAGCCATATACTGCACGTCAAGACCCACGGAACTGCAATAGGGGGACTGCATGTGCATCACATGGTCGCGGTCGAAATAGAACTCATTCATGTCGGCCCAGCTGGCAGTGCGCAGCTTGATGTTCCAGCGGTAGCCGGTGGAGCGAACGTAGGTGGTGTCGGTGCCGTTGAAAAACACATTCGCCCAATTATACGTATCCACGCAGAAACGCGGGAAGCGCCCCATCTGCGCGATCGAATCGAGTTGCCACGAAAAGGCGCCGGCCATGGAAGGCACCAAGGCCAGGCAAAGCGGCAGCAGATACCGGAGCGGGAGGGTGCGCATCATCATCGGGCCTGAAGTTGCTTACGTATATACTCCACCATCTCCGGCGCGTCGGCGCAGCCGAGCAGATACTTGCTCCCATCACGGAGGGAGAGCAGAAAGCAATCCGACGCACGGCCGAAGTAAGCGAAATACCGCCCGAGGTCATCCTCGCGGTACCATCCCCAGTAGCCGAACCAACCGCCGCTCCCCATCAGCCTCCGCGCCCCCATCGTAGGTGGCGACAGGCGCACCTCCTCGATTTCCGACAGCGGAATCGACTTCGTGGCCAAAGCCCGGCGGACATTGACCGCGCCATCCTCCACACTGATGAATTGCGGCGAATATACGAAAGCGAAACCGCAGAGCGTCACGATTGCAGCCGCAATGACATATACACCGATCCAATGCTCCATGCGGGCCTGAAGGAACATCACGCCGATAAGGATGGCCAGTCCGGCAAGAGTCATGAAAATGCAGAATGGGGAGAATATAACTTTTCGTTTCATCATATGTGCAGTGTCTTAATGAGATGCAAATTTACCAAATAAGATCGGATAAAGACATATGCACATGATAAAAAGCGGAAAGCATGGCTGTCCGACGTCCGGGACGGGTAGTATTGCACCCGGGTTTCAGCGGTGGGATGCGAGAATTTCCCCTTGCTGCGCACGCACCGGGGTGCGTCCCTACAGAAATCCCGCTGAGGTGGTCGCGACAGGTCGCGACCCTACGGATTCAGTAGCGGCGCGAATATCGGCGGGCATACTGCTTCATGCGCATGCCGAAACCGAAACGGTAGCAGCCGAAGAAGATCAGCGACAGTCCGATCCAGAGCCACACCGCGATACCTCCGGTGATGGGATTGGTGATAAACATGAATGCCAGCACGATAGTGGCAAGCAGCAGGAGCACCGAGAATACGGTCCACGCTATCGAATGGGCCGAAAGCACAAACGACTCGCAAAGCGCATTGATCGCCGCCACGATAATCCATATGCCGATAAAGAAAATAAAGGCGGTCGTGATTACGGCCGGAGGCAATGTAAAGAGCCAAATGCCGCAGATAGCCTCCAGAATCCCCAGGGCGAGCGTCCATCCCCAGCTCCAGCCCACCGAGGCGTTCCCAAGAGCCAGGCAGATATTCATAAGTCCGGCAGCGCACAGACAGCCGGCAAACACATAAGCGAAGATTTCAAGAGAAGCAACCGGCGAAAAGAGGCACCATATGCCCAGACCGATGCAAATCAGACCGGTGATAATCGGAAACCATGCGAAACGCTTGAATCCGGTGCGGAAATTGAGGTAACTGTCCATAATCATTGAGTGTTAAATTTTCTGATATTTTAACAAGGAGCCGCCCTGCAAAGTTCACCCCCGGAGCACACTCAGGTGGTCCGGGGGTGAAAAATCATGATTATTGCGAAGCATTGGCCAAAAGCAGGTGGATATCATGCAATGAAGCATCCACTAATGGCTATCGACCCGTGACATAAGCCGTAGTGCCAGTCTGCATGGCCACATCTATCGGATAAGCCGATAAATCGGAATCAGCGGATAAAGAGAAGTTCGCGGTACTTCGGCAGAGGCCAGATCTCATTGTCGACCATCAGCTCCAGCTTATCGATATGATAGCGGATATCCTCCATCAGCGGGAACACCTCGTCATGGTAAGCGATCGCTTTGGTGCGCTCGTCGGTGAGACGGTTGGCCTTGCGGCGGGCGTCGACCATCTGCTCCACGGTGCTCTTGATAGTGGCCATATGGTCGGCCATCTGCTCGATGGAGTTCATGTCCTGACGGGCGATCTTATCGGCCTTGTCACCCTTGAAGAGCTGCTTGATCTTATACACATTATCAAGAAGCAGACTCTGATAGCGGGTAGCGGCGGGGATCACATGGTTGATGGCCAGATCGCCGAGCACACGCGATTCGATCTGAATCTTCTTCGTGTACATCTCCCACTTCACCTCATTGCGGGCCTCAAGCTCCTTCTGTGTGAACACGCCGGTGCGGGCAAACATCTCCACAGTCTCCGGGCGCTGATACGCGTCATACATCAGCGGAGCCGAAGTCTCCACATCCAGACCGCGGCGGGCGGCTTCCTTCTTCCACTCCTCACTGTAGCCGTTGCCGTCGAAATGGATGGCGCGCGACTCGCGCACCAGACGGCGCACCTCTCCGAGGATGGCGGCTTCACGTTCCTTCCCTTCAGCCACAGCCTTATCCACGGCATCGGCGAAACTGTTGAGCTGATCGGCCACGGCAGCGTTAAGACCGATCATCGCAGCGGCGCAGTTGGCGCTTGAGCCTACGGCGCGATACTCGAAGCGGTTGCCCGTAAAGGCGAAGGGGCTTGTGCGATTGCGGTCGGTATTATCGATTGAAAGTGTGGGAATCTGACTGATTTCCAGCGACATCTTCTCCTTCCCTTCGAGCACGATCTCATCAGTCGTCTCCTTCTCCAGTTCGTCGAGAATGCGGCTCAGCTGCGAACCGAGGAACATCGAGATGATAGCCGGGGGAGCCTCATTGGCGCCGAGACGGTGCTGATTGGTGGCCGAGATGATTGTGGCCTTCATCAGACCGTTGTGCTTATGCACAGCCGCCATCACATTGGCCACGAAAGTGATGAACTGCAGATTCTGCGCCGGAGTCTTGCCCGGAGCGAAGAGCAGCACACCCTTGTCGGTGCCGAGGCTCCAGTTGTTGTGCTTGCCCGAACCGTTGATACCCGCGAAAGGCTTCTCATGGAGCAGCACGCGGAAATTGTGGCGACGCGCCACCTCGTTCATCAGCGACATCAGGAGCAGGTTATGATCGTTGGCCAGATTTGTCTCCTCATAGATCGGGGCCAGCTCAAACTGATTGGGAGCCACCTCATTATGGCGCGTCTTCGCCGGGATGCCGAGCTTATGGCACTCAATCTCCAGGTCAAGCATGAAAGCCTCCACACGGCTGGGGATAGCGCCGAAATAATGGTCCTCAAGCTGCTGGTTCTTGGCCGACTCATGACCCATCAGCGTGCGTCCGGTCATCACCAGGTCGGGGCGGGCCGCATAGAGGGCCTCGTCGACGAGGAAATACTCCTGTTCCCAGCCCAGATAGCTGTTGACGTGCTGCACTTCCGGATCGAAAAAGCGGGCCACGCGGGTGGCGGCCTTATCCACCGCATTGAGCGCCTTCAGCAGGGGAGTCTTATAGTCAAGGCTCTCACCCGTATAAGATATGAAGATAGTCGGGATACAGAGAGTGCCGTCGATGATGAAAGCAGGCGAAGAGATATCCCATGCGGAATAGCCACGGGCCTCGAACGTATTGCGGATACCTCCGTTAGGGAACGACGAAGCGTCGGGCTCCTGCTGCACGAGCAGCTTGCCGGAGAATTCCTCCACTACGCCCCCTTTGCCGTCGTGGTCGATAAAGGCGTCATGCTTCTCGGCAGTGCCGTCGGTCAGCGGGTGGAACCAGTGGGTATAGTGGCGTGCGCCGCAGTCGATGGCCCAGCGCTTCATCCCGTCGGCCACGCTGTCGGCCAGCTTGCGCGACAGAGGCTTCTTATTGTCGATGGCATCTACCAGGGCGGTGTAGGTGTCTTTGGGAAGATATTCAAACATCTTCTGACGGTTGAAGACCATCTCGCCGTAGTATTTTTCAACTCTGTCGGCGGGGATGTTTACCTTCACCGGTTTGCGCGCGGAAGCCTCCTCCACGCTTTTGAATCTGAGATCAGACATGGGATATTGTTTTTTATGAAGTAAAGTATAGTTGTGATTATCGGGTTAGAATATGTCGGATATGCCGGAGAGACGGCTGCATGCCTCGGCGGTAAGCGCGTCGGTATTGAATCCGGTGAGTCGCAGCCAGCCGTCGCCTACCTTGCCGAATCCCACACCGGGAGTCGAACTGATGGCCCCCCGGTGCAGCAGGCGCTCGAAAAGCTGCCAGGAGTCGAGGTCGCTCTGCGGGCGGAACCACACATAAGGGGCATCCACGCCACCCACCACCTCGGCACCCAAGCCGAGCAGCGTAGAGCGGAGCAGGGCGGCGTTCTTCATGTAATAAGCCACATTGCGGCTTATTGCCTTGCGCCCTTCCGGAGAGTAAAGCGATTCGGCGGCACGCTGCACCACGTAGCCCACGCCGTTGAACTTCGTGCACTGGCGGCGGCACCACATGCGGTTGAGATCGGCCTTTGTGCCATCGGCAAACGTGAAATCGAGCGAGCGGGGCACTACCGTATAGCCGCAGCGCACGCCGGTGAACCCGGCCGTCTTCGAGAAACTGCGCACCTCAATGGCGCACTTCTCCGCTCCCGGCACTTCGTAGATGGAGTGCGGTATCCCCGGAGTAGTGATATACGCCTCATATGCCGAGTCATAGATTATGAGCGACTTGTGGGCCAGGGCATACTCCACCCACTTGCGCAGTTCTTCGGCAGGGAGCACGGTGCCTGTGGGATTGTTGGGGTAGCAGAGGTATATCACATCGGCCCTCACGCCGTCGGCCGGGAGCGAGGGGAGGAATCCCGATTCAGGTCCGGCGGTGAGGAATGAGATTCCGCTCCATAGACCGTTCTCCGGCATTCCGCCGCGTCCGGCCAGTACATTGGAGTCGATATATACGGGATATGCGGGAGTCACCACGGCGGGGCGTACATCGGTGCCGAAAATGTCGCCGAGATTGGCCAGATCCGACTTGGCGCCGTCGGAGATGAAAATATCGTCAGGGGATATTGTGGGGATGCCACGGTCATTATAATCGGTGCGGGCCACGGCCTCGCGCAGGAAATCATACCCCTGCTCGGGGCCATATCCGTGGAAAGTGGCGCTTTCACCCATCTCGGCGGCAGCCCGGCGCATGGCCTCCACCACGCATTCCGGGAGTGGGAGCGACACATCGCCGATATCCATGCGGATAACTTCCGACTCCGGGTTGGCACCCTTGAATTCCCTGATTCTACGTGCTACTTCCGAGAAAAGGTATGATTCGGGAAGGCGGCTGAAATTCTGATTTGCTATAAACATCTTTTACCTTGTCTGAGTTATTGTGAGCTTCCATTGATTTCTCCCTTGGCGGGATCACGTCACATAGACGGGGTGCCCGTATGGAAATCATATTGGAGAAGAATAGCGGGAGAGGGGAAAATGAACCTATCAACAAAATCGCTGTCGCTCCGTCGGGTAGATATCCGCGACGGAAAAGGGGAATCCCCGTGAGCGACTGAATTTTTCAAACTTATCAAAAAGGGAGTATTATCCGGATTGAGCATCGGGGGGTGAGTCGGCACGCGTTGCGCGGGGGGATGCGTCGGATTCCGGAAAAAGAAAAACCGGTGCCTTTCAGCCGTGACTCCGATAAGCGTTGCAAGCTGATATGGATTGTATCGGAGTGGAAACAGTGGGCGTCAGGTTCCGGTCGTAGAGTGTAGTTATGGATGGGGAGGGTGAGCGAGAGGGCAGGGGGGGAAGTATCTTCCCTCGGCCACGGTGACGGCGGGTCCGGTCATTCGTACTGTGGATTCCCGGTCGGGCCATTCGATGCGGAGCACTCCGCCGCGCAGATGGATGTTGACCGGACTTTCAAGGCGTCCGCTCAGGATTCCTGCCACAGCGGTGGCGCATGCACCGGTGCCGCAGGCCAGGGTCTCGCCCGAACCGCGTTCCCAGACTCTCATCTCCACATTGTGAGCGTCGATCACGCGGGCGAATTCGATATTAGCCTTTTCAGGC
>CAMWRH010000103.1 GCA_947176605.1 uncultured Porphyromonadaceae bacterium | reverse complement strand
GATGCCTTGATTTTTCTGCGGGTCTGACGGAGGGCGCTCTTCAGTCCCGGGGAGAGCGGCTGAAGCTGCAGCATGTCGAGATGCTGCGAAAGTTCGGCAAGCAGTTCGGGGAAGTGACGGCACATCTTATATGCAAGATAGATGCTGAAGCATCTTACGGCATACGGTTCGCATTCGGAATTGATCTTCGACATGCAGAAGTCGAGCAGGTCGGTGCGTATCCTGTCGGGCCGGTATTCCTGATCTCTCAGCAACTGCAGTAGAATGCGCCTCCGTGAGGTGTCGGTTTCGGCAAGCAGCATGTCGGTCAGCCCGTCGCGTATCGACATGAGCCATGCGGCATCGGCAGCCGGAAGATGCGTCATCGTCCAAAGGGCGTTGACGCTCACCCTGCGGTCAACCGATCCCGCCAGCCTCCACAGTGCCTCCAGCCGCTCCGGCACGCCGCTTACCTCCGCCGCTACCATCCTCACCTCCACCAGTGAGATGCGCCGGGCCAGTCGCGATTCAAATGCTGTCATTTCTCCAAGTGCTGTCATTTCTCCAGGTGCTGTCATTTCTCCAGGTGCTGTCATTTTTCCGACGGTTGCTTACCCAGCAGCGCGGTGCATACTATTTCCGAAATTCCGGCGATGATGCCGGAGGTCTCATCCATGCCGTAGGATGAGTCGGCTATGAATACGGCTATTGAATACCGCGTGCCATCGGACAGATGCACATAGCCGCAATCGTTGAGGGCGGATATCCGGCCGTCGGGTGTCGGAAAACCGGTTCCGGTCTTATGTCCGATCACGGTTCCGGCTGATGGCAGCGGAGCGGGAAGGCGATCGGTGCCGGTGCGGCATTCCTCAAGCATGGCGGCTATTTCTGAGAATGAGGAGGAACGGTGACGCAGTGTCGTGTCAAACCGGTCGAAAAGTTCGGCCATGGCCAACGGGGTGGAGCGGTTAAGGTAACTCAGATACTGATCGCGGTGCATATCCTCTTCCGAGGCGCCGATCGTGATATCCGTATCGCCGATAATCCCTTTCAGCGCTGACAGCGCTCCATCCGGTCCGCCGACCTGCCGGAGCAGTATGTCGGCGGCATTGTTGTCGCTCTCCATAAGCGACCACTGCAGCAACTCCCTGACCGGCAACCGATCGAGTCCCTTCCCGTACTTCTTAAGCATCGGACTGTAGGTATCCTCCATCAGCGCTTCAGGAGGGAATGCCACATCATCATCGGGCGAGACGGAATTTTCATCCATCCATTGCGCCACAGTCAGGGCCAGCGGGAATTTGAATACGCTCATCATGGGGAAGTCACGGTCGCCGTTGACCGATACCGTATCCCTCCCCTCGGCGATTACGGCCACGCCGATACGCGCCCGGTCATGGGCGGCCACGTATTCACGCAGACGCTCCTCAAGCTGCCGCGAGCGGCAGCACACCTTTTCAGTGGCGGCCGCGCGTCCGCATACGCCCGGGCAATCATCGGCAGCCACTGTAAATGCCGATGCCGAAATGGCAGCCACACATAGGCTTACGGTTATTTTTCGTAACAGTAGTTTTTTCATAAAGATCGTGTCGGCGTGTGGTTTGTCGGATACGCGCCGGATCCGGATGTTCCTGGTTGGTCTGCATTCATCGGCAGCAACCATGGATATCGACTTTTATCCTGCAAAATTAGCGATAAAATCTGTCACCGCAAAACCCGGACACGCCCTACCTACCACCTAACACCTAACGCTGGGTACGGCTGAAGCAGTGGTTGCTACAGACCTCCACGCATCGGTTGCAACCGATGCACTTCATGCGGAAGATCACGGCGTGGCGATGCCACGGGAGGTTGATGCGCCCTATCGCCTTGCGCGGACAGGCCGACACGCACGCCCAGCAGGCGGTGCAGTTTTTAGAGGAGAAGGTGGGGCAGTTTGCTTTTTTGTTCTGTTTGTTTTCCATAATTTTACATGTTTTTGACGGGGAATAGTGTCTTATTGCATTGAGTCGGCGGCCCCGGGGAGATACCGGCAGCGGCAGACCTGTGGGAATCCGTGGGATCAGTTTTGTGAAATCAGTGCATCATAGAGTTCGTGGAATCGGCACCGCAGAAACTTTACCGCATAATGCTTGCGCGAGAGCAGCGTAGCCACCGGCGTGCCGGTAGCGGCAGAAATATCCTTCACCGGTATACCGTCGAACACCGTCATGCAGAACACCTCCCTCTGCTCCGCAGGCAGGGCGGCCAATGCCGCCTCAAGTTCTTCCCATACCAGACTGCGCAGATACACTGTATCCGGAGCATCCTGCTGATTGCCGAACAGTGTCGAGGCGATATCCTCGCACACTTCGTCGGCGGTATCGAGCGACACTTCGCGTTTCTTGCGCCAGAAGTTGAGCACCGTATTGCGGGCCACACGGTAAAGCCACGATGATACCCGCTCTATGGCGGGAGCGCCGTCGGCCGACGCACGCGCCAACTGATAGAACACCTCCTGCAGGATATCCTCGGCATCCTCGGGGCGGTCTACCTGCCGGCGGATGTATCCCAACAGGCGGGGCGCATATTCCGCCACGATATCATCTATGCCGTTACTCCGCTGCTGCATCTGCGCCGGGCGTTTTGTCGTTGTGGCGGAATCCGGCATGTTCGCGGCGACGCCGCTGGATGAATGCGCGTTTCTCTTCGCTGCTCATGCTGTGCCAGTGGGAATGCCAGTCGCCATCGTGGCTGAAGATCTTGTGCATGCACCCCATGAAGAGGAATATGGCGATTACGAAACCTCCGGTCAGCAGCTGTCCGAGCAGAAACAGTCCCAGACCCTGCCAGAAACCGATGGCGGCGAATCCGCATACCCCTGTAAGCACCGCATTCCAGAGCCATGATATACCCCAGGCGGCAAGAGCCGGTATCCCGGCGATAAAAACTGTGAAGGCCGCGATGGCCTTGGCGAATTTTTTCATTGTCTTGTGTCGTTGTTTGGATGTGTCATTATTTTATTTGCTTCTGCCTTATATGACACGTATCGCCGCCATATATTTTAACCCCCTCCCCTTTTTTTGGCAGTGCACCGGAATGGCGCCTGAAAACCCCAAGGGATTCACGGCTCTGATCCCCGAAAGACACAGAGACGCAAAGTACACGGAGTGGCACATAGAGAATGGAACTCCTCTGTGCCACTCCGCGTTCTCTGTGGCTCTGTGTCTTCCCGATCTTCGAAATCCACTCCGTGTGCTTAAGATAACTCTGTGTGCTCCCCCAACTGACGGTATTCATGCATAAAGTTGCGGAGCGCGCGCAAACCGAGCGCCAGACCGATCACTGCGCCCGTAGCCACGCCGTAAAGGGTATACACACTGTCGGATACCATCCACACAAACGCCCCCACAAACACTACGGCCATCGGCACCAGTACCGCGACAAACTGCAGATGACGCTTACGGTAAAAATAGGCCATGCGGCACACCTCCGCCACCGGCATCTCCGCCACATCGATGCGGCGTATGCCACGGTACAGCCAGCCGTCCATCGCCGCAGCCGTCAGACAATACAGTATCCCGTACCACAGCAACGCCACCTTCCCCCACAACGGCACATTCTCCAGACCGCGCACAGCACCCCACACCCACATCGGCATCGTCATCGCCAGCACGAGCGCCAGGCGCGAAAACCGCTGATACTGCGCCGCCAGCCGCTCCAGGGCGGTGCGCCGCTTACCGTCGCCGGGAGTCCCCGGCTCCAGAATATTACTGAAACGAGTCCGCTTCCAGCAGACCTTCACATTCTCTTCCATAGCCAATCAGGTATTTATTAGTATCAGGTATTTATTAGTTTTCTAAGTCTGATCTTCGCCCGATGAATGCGCTGTGCCACATTCCCCTTCGTCAGTCCCGTAATGGCGGCTATCGATTCATAACTCTCCTCTTCGAGCCAGAGCATCACTACGGTGCGGTCGATGGGATTCAGCAGACCGATCGCCTCATGGAGTGCCGCGAGCGTCTCCCGCTGTTCGTCATCGCAACAGGCGAGGTCAAGCAGTTCGTTGATTCCGGTGGTATCGACCCTGCGGTACGACTTTCGCAGCGACGTCACACACACATTCAGAGCCAGACGATACACCCACGTCCGCATCGCGCAATCCCCCCTGAACGAAGGCAACGCCTTCCAGAGATTGAGCATCACATCCTGCCGGAGATCCTCCATATCGGCCACCGAACGGGCATACCCGAAACAGATCCTCTCAATCATATCCCCGTGACGCTCCGCCACCTCGGCATACAGCGCCTCGCGCCCCCGCTCCTTCTCCCCCTCCCCAGCCACAGCGGCACAGAGCATCCGTTCCTCATGCACCTCCCCTCTCAGAGTGGCACAGAGCATCCGCCACCACCCGCATAGCCGCATCCAGGCGAGGCACCACCTCACACCGCCCCCCATAGGGAATATGGACAAATCATTCATCATTGGAATCTCAGTTTACCTGTTAGTCGCCGCCTCCCCCCGAAAAATTACACCCCTTGCGAATTAGGAATTCCTGCCCGATACAGCGCCTCCACCTCCGGGAGGGTATGGATCTGGCCGTTCCATTTACGGAGATTCGGCACAGCAGCCACAGCATCCCCAAGCGGCGTATACCCTCCCAGCCGGATATTGAGGCAAGGGAGCTGCACAGTCAGCACCTCCCCCTCCGGGGAGCGCACCGGAAGACCCGTCTGCGGGTCGACATACGGTTCGGTGCGCACACCGAACGTAATCCCCTCAATCTCATAATACCCGGCGATACCCCCGTCAAAAAGGGGCACGAAATAGCGGGCCGACATAATGTCGCCCCCGGGCATCCTGCGCATCACGAAGCGTGTGGCCTCACGGCGGCTGAACGCCATATACTCGCGTGTGATACGCTGCCGGCCATCCTCCTCGTCGCGCATCTGCTTATTGACCACCCCAAACAGAAAACCGCCCATACCACCCGGACTCCTCACCGCCCCCTTCTCACTGCGGGCCACCCGAAGCGCCCCCGATGGATCCTCACCCAACTCTACCGGCACCACATAGAAATTCTCACCCAACGAGGCGAGCAAGCGGCGGTTGTCCTCCGGATAAGCGCGGTCGAGCGCCAGCGAGTACACCCCGCCGTCGCGGTACGGACGGAAGGTCTTGCCGAGCGTATCGCGGAAATGTGTGCGGAAGTAGCCGGGTGCATCCACATCCGGATGCGGCGACATGGCGTAGAAATCAAACTTCTCCCGTAGCATCTTGCGGATGGCGGTGCGGAATTTCGCACGCACCGTCTCCCGCCAGGCGGCTTTGGCCGCCGCGTTGTCGCGGGCGTAGAGCGAGAGCACGAAGAGGAAGTTGACGTCGTAGTGCGACAGCAGTAGCGTGTCGCGGTCGTAGAGACGGTTGCGAAACTGCCGGCTCACCGGCGGCTGACGCCGGTGAGGCTCCGTGCGGTCTTCGTAACTGAGTGTCTCCTTGTCGATGGCGGCTGAGATGAAGAAGTTAGGTATGATGTTGTACCCCTCCGTCACTTCATCAAACAGCCTTATCCTCTCAAACGGATCATCGGCTCTTCCCTCCCCGTCGAGCCAGATGTCGAGATTCCATTGTATCACGTTGCGCGCATAGGTGCGCTGCTTGAAGATGGATTCGGTGCCGAGGGAGTTGCCGAGTTTGTAGTATTTGGAGTCGCCGATATAGTAGATGTCGGAGTCGGTTCCCGCTTCGGTCAGCAGACTGCCGTAGGTGTAGAAATGGTCCACTACCTTGCCGTCATACTGGTCGGCCAGTCCGGCGGGGAGCCGGTCGTGGGGCGTACCTATCAGTTCGTCGATCATCGCCTCGAATACGATGTGGAACGCCTTGACGAGCAGATATTCGTTCTGCGCCACACTCATGCGGATCAGGTAAGCCTTGTCGAAGAATGCGTAGCAGAGATCCCAGAGTTTGACAGCCGTATCGGAGAAGTATTTGTATTTTATGCGGCGCAGCCGCGTGCGGCCATAACCGTCGAGATAGCGGCGGAACCGCGCCCCCGTGATCAGCGGAAAACCGTAACCTATCTCCGCGTGGAATCCATAGGTCTCCCCTACGTAATTGAGTATGGAGAAGAAGATGACTATCAGTTCTTCGTCGAAGTTTATCTGCCGCCGTTTGTTGACGGGGTGCAGATAGGCGGGATTCCCCTCCTGCACCACCGCCGTGGTGCAGGCTATCGTCTTCCCCCAGTTGATTTTGTTGAATCCGGAGTGGAGGTTTTTGAGTATGAATGTGAAGTAGTGGCGGTGCTCTTTGTTGAAGCGTATCAGTGAGAGTATCACGTCGAGCAGTGTGTTGCTCTTTTTCTTCCGCCGTCCGGTCCCTTCCTGCTCGAGCTGGCGGTGCAGCACTATCTCGTTGGCGGGATGCGAGTGGTTGAATACCACGATCGCCCGGTGTATCCACACCGCAAACTCATACAGGAATTTCCGTTCATGCGGCAGGATTTCGGCCTCGTCGAGGTGTATGAGCCGGGCGGGGTCGTATTTGCCGAATACCAGACCGCGCTCATCGATCAGCACCTTCGGGAGTATGAACACCACATCGCGCACCTCCGGATGCGGATTGTAATAGTAGCCCACATACCCCACGGCCACCCTCTGCTCCACATCCTGAAGCGTAAACAGACCGTCGAGCACCTCGACCACATCCGCCACGTCGTAGCGGTATTCCTCTATCAGAAGTTTCATGTTTTTGGGAATTAGGAATGAGGAATGATGAGTTAGGAATAATGTCACTTAAATAAGCCTCCGGGTGACCCTAATATAGGAGCAGATTAACACCGTAAGTAGGCGATGTAAGACATGGGATTTGGCAGCGTACTGCGAGGCAGGCTGCGGTGAGGAGCGATAACCGCGGAGCGGTTGCATGGCCTGTAAACCGCGTACAGGCAGCTGGGCGTAGCCCAAGCTGTCTGTGCGC
>CAMWRH010000102.1 GCA_947176605.1 uncultured Porphyromonadaceae bacterium | reverse complement strand
TTCTCTTTCTTGGACATGGCGGCGATTTCGTCGGCTATCTCTTCGGAGGAGAGCTTGATGTAATCCATGAAGGTCTTTGGGGACTTGTGACCGCTGACGTGCATCATCAGGAGGATGGTGTACCTCGGTCAAATTCGCTTAATGCTTCCCGGAGGTCGACTTCAGGGGGGAGCGACAGGGCTTTGCGAAGGCGCCAGCGGGCCTGCTTTACACTCTCGGGACGCACATTCATTACCTGTGCTATCTCCTTGGTGTCGAGTCCGATATATGTATAGCATGCCACCCGCAGCGCCGATTCTCCCAGTCGCGGACAACGGTTCCTCAGATTGGCCACGAATTCGGGACGTATCTTCTCCACCATCTCCCGGAATGAGGCGAACTGCGCCTCCGACAGTTCGCCACGTTTCAGTATCTCCAGAAGCCGCGCCACATCATCGGCCGTGACATCGGCCGTGCGACGCATCTGTTCGAGCTGACGCCGGGTGTCGCTGAGGGTTTCGCCGCGTCGGTCGGTCACTATCTGCAGGGCCATCCGTTGCCGCTCCGACTCGCGAATTTCGCGCTGCGAGGCGCGGCGCTGCCGCAATGCCCGGCGGATCCTCACGGTGAGCCATATGGCCAATGCCACAAGCAGCAGACATCCCGTAGCGGCAATCCATATCATCCGCTCCATGCGGCGCGAATGCTCAATATGCCGCCGCTCCACACCCTCCATGTACTGAAGGGTCTCGCGGTTGAGCAGCTCGTTGTCTTCAAGGGCACGGCGCACGGAGTCGGCCGCCTCGGCGTAACGCGCGTATCCACGCGCCGCGCGCCTGTAGTCGCCGAGGGTGTCCTGCAGTCGGGCCTCGGTGTGGAGCAGCAGCAGATAATCGTCGCTTATCTCGCGCCGCCCCGCCCCACGGCGGCGGCTCTCTTCGAGCAGGGAGTCGCATCGGGCCGGCTGATTCCGGTCGAGCGCCTCTACGGCCATGTGCAGCAATACCTCGGCGTATAGGTTGTATGGATTCTGCCCCGTGCGGCTGAGGGCCACATAGGCGGAATGCAGTCTGGCCGTATCGCCCGACAGGCGGTAGAGGTTGTAGTCGAGCAGCGGCGGCACATCGGGATTGGCCGTCACTTCCGGATCCTGCCGCAGGCTGAGCAGGAGGGTCTCGGCCTCCTCCCTGCGCCCCATACCGTAGAGCAACAGCGCACGGTTGATGCGGCTGCCGCGCAGCGGGCGGTAGCCGCTGATGCGGGCTGCGCATGAGTCAGCCATGGCGAGGTATTTCTCCGTCTGTCCGGAGTAGCCCACGTCACGCATAAGGTTGAAGAGGTCGATGTATCTGCCATAGAGCATCACGTCGTCGTGGCGGCGCAGATAGTATTCCACATCGGCGGTCAGGAAGTCGTACCATTGCATCCGGTCATAGTCATGCGGATTCTCATCGAGCCATTCTATCTTTCGGCGCAGGTAATCGGTCTCAGGGGTGGCGGGTCCGGCGAGTGCGAGCCGCATCTCGGCGCGTTCGGCGGAGTCGCGCCCTTCGCGCCGCGCCATGCGTCCGCGCCAGTAGGCGGCGCGGCTGAGCTGCATCGGGTCGGCCGAACGGCGTGCGGCACTGTCAAACCATCGGCACACGATGCGCAGCGAATCATCGGCCATGTCGCCGCTGAATCCGAGGTCGAGCATCCGGCTCAGGGAGTCGAACGGTTCGGAGGTGGCGAGCCATCCGGTGGGAGCCACTGTCCGGGGTGCGCGGCGGCAGGCTCCGGATGCGAGCAGCAGACAGATTGCCGCCAGCACCGGCAGCAGTCTGAGGACAGGAGGCATATGTAGTCTTCGTGTCATGATGTGTAGTTGTGTTTTTTCATCGGGTTTACGGGTGCAAAGTTAGGCAAAATCCTGTATTCCGGCTGCATCTGCCTGCGTCTACATGCTATCTGCCACCGGTCTACGCGCTTTGTGTAGACGCTATGTAGACGCCTTCGGTTTGGTCAGGCACGCCGTGGGGAGGTAATTTTGCACTTTCACCATTACTGTATCTGATATGAAGACTATCCTTATTACTGTCGCATCGTTAGTCATGATGTGTATGGCGCATACGGCCGGGGCTTCCCCCGTCACCGACACCGATACCTATACCTGCCGCATCACCCGCTTTGCCGGGGAGGATGAGCAGCAGGCCATCCTGACGGGGTTGCAGCCCGGAGCCATTCTGGCGGGCGATATCCGTCTGCCCGACAGCATACGGGTCGACAACCATGTGTATGAGGTCGTGGCATTGGGCGAATCGAACTACACCGCCTACGCGGGCAATCCACCCGTGATCTACGATAATGATGCCGTCACGTCGGTCACCATTCCGGCCCGCTACCGCATGATCGGGCGCTATGAGTTTACGGGGTGCCCGAATATTGAGTCCTATAGCGTAGAGGAAGGGAGCCGCCATTTCGATTCGGAGGATGGTCTGCTCTATTACCGTCTGTGGACGATTGACGATATCGATACGTGGGAACTCTACCGCTACCCTTCGGCGCGCCGCTCTCCGATGTTTGCCATCCCGGCGCGTGCCGCGTATGTGGGGCCCGGGGCTTTTGCGGCCAATTCGTATCTGCGCAAGATATATGTGTCGGGGGAGCAGGGTCTGAGCCGCGCCTGGCAGTTGGGCAATAAGTCGATTGAGTCGGTGGATTGCACCGCCAGCACGCGTCTGCGTGAGCGCGAGGAGGGGGTGATTTTCTCCTCGGGTATGCTGTATTCGGTGTGTCCGGCTCTGGTGCGGGCCTCTTATACGGTGCCCGAGGGAGTGAAGTATATCTGTTCGGGCGCGTTCTGCAATTCTTCGATACGTCAGGTGATCATACCTGAGTCGGTGCAGGCTTCGGTGCCTGAAGACTGTTTCGCTTTCTCGGAGATCGAAGAAGTGGTGTGGGAGGGGGATCGCTCTCCGCAGTCGGTAGACGACTGCGCGTTTCTCTACTGCCGTGAGCTGACATCAATCCGCATCGGGGCCAAGGAGTCGGGAGAGGTGCGCATCGGTTCATCGGCTTTCGAGGGGTGCGTGCATCTTGCTGACGTGACGTTTACACCTGATGTGAAGGTCATGGAGATGGGGAAGGCTGCATTTGCAGGGTGCGCGTCGTTGGCTTCGTTTCCCTATACGAAGACGATGCGTATCCGCGAGCTGCCGGAGAAGTGTTTCGCCGGATGCACGTCGCTCACTTCGTTTCCGCTGGGGATTGTGGAGGAGATGAATGGTTCGGGGTATCAGTTTGCCGGGTCGGGACTGACGCAGGTGACGGTGCCGGCTAATATATCGACAATCCCGCAGGGATGTTTCCGCGACTGCCCGGCACTGGTCAAGGTCACGATGCGCATGAACGAGGGGCGGGTAATGGACCGCGCCTTTGCCGGAACACCGCTGACCGCCATCGGCCTGAACGGCGTGCAGACCTATTGGGCATCGGCATTCGATGAGTGCGCGGCGCTGCGGAGGGTGTATTTTCCGCTCGGGGCCGAGGCACCGTATTACGACAGGATACTGTTCACTACCGAAGAGTGTGAGGTGATCGTGAATAATCCCGGTCTGCAACGTCTCTATATGCAGGAACTTCATGAGAATCCGAATGTAGTGCTGTATCATAGCTCGCTCAGTGCCCGGTCGGATCTGGGCACGGCATGGCGCACTGTTTACGTGCCCGGAGGAGCGCGTGAGATTTATGAGGCGGCCACGGGGTGCAGGGTGGCGGAGATGTTTTCTTATGTGACGGATAAGGAGCATTCGTCGGTCACGATCGAACCTCTCCAGCCGGGAGTGAAGATCACGGGGGTCACTATCGAGGGTGTGGCGGCTACGTTCGAGGGAGGGTGCTGGCACTCCGATGTGGCGCCGTCTGCCGGAAGCCGGATGAATGTGGAGGTAAGCTATACGGTATTCAAAAACCCGATGCTTACAGTCTATGAGTATCCGCTTGACAGCACGCTGACGGGTCTGGATGCGGTGGCGGCTGATGATTTCCACGTTATGGAGCGCACCTCTTCGGCCATTACCCTGAGCCATATGACCGAGTGGGTTATCCACACTCCCGACGGAAGGGTGATATCGCGGGGGTGCTCCGCTGCTGTCGACCTTACCACGCTTCCTCACGGAATCTTCCTGCTCTCTTTCCCGGCATATCCGGCCGACGGGCTTAAGCTGATGCGCTGACCTTCCGCCATAAGCGCGCCGAAGCATTTCAGTGAAATCTGATATGCGGTATCAAGTATTGCAAAACAAACCTTGTCACAACGTCCCGAGAAGTGGGAAGAAGAAAAAATTTGGCAGTATCAAAAATAATGCCTAAATTTGCAAAACCCAACCCGACAATTCTACGTTAATAAGATAACAAGCCTCTCAGGCGCGCCTTTGGCAGCATACTTGAGAGGCGTTCTTTATTTTAGTCCGGCATAATTATTATGTCGGACTATCTTGTGAAGAAAAACGGGCATTATCGCGTTATAAAGTCATGAGACTCTTCCTTACAGGCTGCCTTCTGATGGCGATAGCCGCTCTTCTGAACATCACGCCGGCACGCGCCGAAAGCGAGACACTGCATTATGTGATTACGTATAAATGGGGACTAATCAATAAGGAGGCGGGCGACGCCACACTGTCGATGCAGACTACGGGCACGGAGTCGCGCCTGACGCTGACGGCGCGCACGCGCCCGTGGGCGGATAAGGTGTTTGCGGTGCGCGATACGCTCCTCTCTTTCGCCGACCCGCATACGCTCCAGCCCCGACGCTATGTGAAGAGCGCCCACGAGGGGGGACGCTTCAGCCGCGATGAGATTGTTTTCTCGCGCAAGGGTAATCTTGTGGAGGGGGATGCGCGGCGTCTGCGTGTCGGCAAGAAGGGTGAGCGCTCGGAGAGCTCGTTGGCTCTGAAGGCGGAGGGGGCTACGTTCGATATGCTGAGCGTGTTCTATTACCTGCGCCGGCTCGATTATGCGGCGCTGAGCAAGGGGAAGGTGGAGACGGTAAATATCTTCTCGGGGAAGCAGACGGAGCGGCTCACCATCCGTTGCGAGGGGAAGGTGCGCCTTAAACTCCGTGATGGCTCGCACCGTGAGGCGTGGCATATACGGTTTCGCTTCACCAGTGGCGGGGGACGCAAGTCGAGCGATGACATTGATGCGTGGATATCTACCGACTCCCGGCACATACCCCTTCAGCTCGTGGGGAATCTTCCGATCGGGCAGGTGCGGGTATATCTGAAATGAGGCCGCACTCCCGGCGTAGAGTCTACGCACTGCAGGGAAGCCGTATTCAGCAGTCTTATAATGGCAATCGCCACTGCCCCCCGGAGGGGGTGCGGTGGCGATTGCTGTATCCTGCCGTAGCGGGGAGTTATGTCATCCGGGTATGTCGCGGAGGCTTACCGGGAACTGCCCCCAGCCCTCGCGTCATTCGGCAGGAGTCTGTGTGCGGCGGCGCTTTTTGGCGGGGTCGCAGGTCAGGCCGATGCCGAGTTTCTTGAATATCTTGTGGTCAACTTCGCCAAGCATCTCGGTACTGTGCATCTGGCAGCCGTCGAGCAGCGGGAGCACTTCGAGGGCGCGGCGGCAGTTGTCGTCGGTCGGGCTGAGCACCGACAGGGCCACGAGCACCTCATCCGTATGCAACCGCGGATTGCGGCTGTGCAGATAGGCGGTCTTGGTGCGCTGCACGGGTTCGATCAGGCTCTGCGGTATGAGTTTGAGGTCGTGGTCGATTCCGGCCAGATGCTTGATGGCGTTGAGGAGAAGCGCCGAACTTGAACCGAGCAGGTCGCCCGATTCTGCAGTGATGACGGTGCCGTCGGCCAGTTCGATGGCGGAGCAGGGGACGCCGCTCTGGCGGGCGCGCTCGCGGGCTGCCACGAGGGGAAGACGGTAGTCGGGACTGATGCCGGCCTGCTTGAAGAGGAGGGAGATTTTGTTGACCTCACGCTCGTTGTCGGCGCCGGAGGCGAAGTCGTTGAGGGCGCGGAAGTAGCGGCGCACGATCTCCTGGCGCGATGCCTCGCGGCATACGGCGTCGTCGCTGATGCAGAATCCTACCATGTTGACACCCATGTCGGTGGGAGATTTGTAGGGGTTTTCACCGTAGATACCCTCGAAGAGGGCGTTGAGCACGGGGAAGATCTCGATGTCGCGGTTGTAGTTGATGGCGGTCTTGCCGTAGGCGTCGAGATGGAAGGGGTCGATCATGTTGATATCGTTGAGGTCGGCTGTGGCGGCCTCGTAGGCGATATTTACGGGGTGGCGCAGCGGGAGGCTCCACACGGGGAATGTCTCGAACTTCGCGTAACCGGCTTTGACACCACGCTTGTTCTCGTTGTAGAGCTGGCTGAGGCATACGGCCATCTTGCCGCTGCCGGGGCCGGGGGCGGTGACGATTACGAGCGGACGCGAGGTCTGCACATAGTCATTGCGACCGAAGCCCTCGTCGGAGTCGATGAGGGCCACGTTCTCCGGATACCCCTCGATGGTGTAATGCAGATAGGTGGCTATGCCGAGATTCTCGAGTTTGCGACGGAAGGCGTCGGCGCTGCTCTGACCGTTGTAGTGTGTGATTACGACAGAGGATACCATGAAGCCGCGTTTGGTGAATTCCTCGCGCAGGCGGAGCACGTCCATGTCGTAGGTGATGCCCAGATCGGTACGCACCTTGTTTTTCTCGATATCCTTGGCGCTGATCACGATTACGATTTCAGCCTGGTCGGCCAGTTGGCCGAGCATCCGCAGTTTGCTGTCGGGCTGGAACCCCGGGAGCACGCGGCTGGCATGATGGTCGTCAAACAGTTTACCTCCGAGTTCGAGGTAAAGCTTATTTCCGAACTGAGCGATACGCTCCTTGATATGTTCGGACTGGATGGAGAGATATTTCTCGTTGTCAAAACCGTATTTCATAACGGACTGCAAAATTACAAAAAAAATCGCAGACCCGAAAGCCTCCCCCGGTTTTTGCCCAATGTTTTGCCATATCCCGAAGACCTCAGCGGATGTGCTGATCATACGGGAAGCCTGGGAGGTCATCTTGTTTGCAAAAAATACTTCACAACAATCCAAATTGAGCAAGACGTTCCTCGCTTTCGACAGGGCTGCGAACTGCGGGGAGGGCTGCGGGGAGGAGCGATAACCGCGGAGCGGTTTCATGGCCTGTTAACCGTACCGGCTGCGTGGCGTAGCCGATGCAGCCTGTGCGCGGATAAAGACCACACTCTCTCTTCTTTGTCGCGGAGCGACAACACTATACGTCGAGGC
>CAMWRH010000101.1 GCA_947176605.1 uncultured Porphyromonadaceae bacterium | reverse complement strand
CCTGTCAACTATTTTGTGGAGGGGGCATCATGGATCAGTCACAGCACGTCGAGCAGTTACCCGGTTTCTCCAAAGTGGTTCAGTAAGGCATGGACCGGCGAAGCCGTAGAGATAGCCGGTTATGAGTCTCTGCCGTTGCTTACCGGAGGGATGTCTGCGTCTGCTGATGATGACTCTTGTTTATCTACGTATGTGCGTCATGATGCCGGGAAAATATATTTTCTCAGCGAAGATGAGCCGCAGGAATGGAAACTGATGTACGACTTCACGCTCCGGCCCGGAGATGAAGCCGATATAGAGGAATATGGCAAAAGTGCATTGGGCTACGGAGGAAGAGTGCGTTGCATGGACGTGTATCCGCTCCCGTCGAATCCTGACCTTCAGGTGATGGAATTGGCCTTCTGCAAAGTACTCAAAGATATCGAAGAATCCGGAAAAGAGGATATAAGTGGATATCCTGTCATTTACTGGATAGCGGGTGTCGGAAATATTGGAGGTCCCTTACAGAATCTGTATAATAACGGTATAGACGGTGGTGGATACCTGCTTGACGAACTGACAGTCGGCGAGAACCTTATCTACCGTCATCCCGAGTACACGGCTGTATATAAGGTGGCGGATACTGAAAAGACGGAAATCCGCGTGTCGAAAGGTGAAATAGCCGTCAGCGGCAGTGAGGAAACGGCAGTATCGGTATACAGAGCCGACGGTGTGAAATGCAACGGCAGGCAAGGGCGATTCAGCAGTCTGGCACCGGGCATATACATCGTGAAAGTAAACGGTGAGAGCCGACGGATCATGGTGCCGTAACGGTATCATCGGTCAGCAACCGACGTAAGATCGCTTCCGGCAAAAAAAGTGAACGCGGTCTAAGACTCAACCACATCCCTGCGCCCGTAAGAGGGTGGCAGGGATGTGTTTTATATGGAAGAAAGGGGAGGGGAGTGCGGTGCGATGGGTTTTTGCTATTGATTTAGGAGCGAAAATTTTGTAAATTTGCATATTGATAGCGGATTTGTACGCGCAGACACCCTGCCGGCGATATCCTAATGAATAAAACCAACAGAAACCCTGACAAGACAATGGCCCAGAAACCCTCGATACCCAAAGGCACACGCGACTTCTCACCCGTAGAGATGGCCCGCCGCAACTATATATTCGACACAATCCGCGAGGCATTCCGCCTCTTCGGCTACAAACAGATCGAGACCCCCTCGCTCGAAAACCTCTCCACCCTCATGGGTAAATACGGCGAAGAGGGGGATAAGCTCCTCTTCAAGATACTCAACTCCGGCGACTTCATGAAAGCCGTAAATCCCGAAGACCTTGAAGCACGCAACCTCCCGCGCCTCACCTCGCAGCTGTGTGAAAAGGGTCTGCGCTACGACCTGACGGTCCCATTCGCCCGCTTCGTGGTGCAGCACCGTGCCGACCTGCAGATGCCCTTCAAGCGCTTCCAGATACAGCCCGTATGGCGTGCCGACCGTCCGCAGAAGGGGCGCTACCGCGAATTCTATCAGTGCGACGCCGATGTGGTGGGTAGCGACTCGCTGCACAACGAAGTGGAGCTCCTTTCGCTCATCGACTTCGTGATGGAGCGCCTCGGCATCAACGCCCTGATAAAGGTCAACAACCGCAAGGTGCTCACCGGAATCGCGCAGGTGCTCGGTGCCGAAGACAAGATAGTCGACATCACAGTGGCAATCGACAAAATCGACAAAGTGGGGCTTGAGAACGTCAACAAAGAGCTGCTCGAAAAGGGACTCTCGCAGGAAGCCGTGGCACGGCTCGAACCGATACTCACCCTCACTGGGACTACCGAAGAGAAACTTGCCCGCCTCAGCGAAATACTCGCCGCATCGGAAGAGGGACTCAAGGGTATAGCCGAGCTCCGCGAGGTGCTCGACGGAGTGGCTGCCCTCGGAGGGAAAGCCGAAGTGGAGCTTGACGTATCACTGGCCCGCGGACTCAACTACTACACCGGCACAATCATCGAGGTAAAGGCCAAAGACGTGGCTATCGGCAGCATCACCGGAGGCGGACGCTACGACAACCTTACCGGAGTGTTCGGTATGCCCGGTCTGTCGGGGGTAGGCATCTCATTCGGAGCCGACCGCATCTACGACGTGCTCAACCAGCTTGACCTTTATCCCGCCGAGATATCGGCCGCCGTGAAAGTGCTCTTCATCAACTTCGGAGAGGCCGAGGCACGCATGGCCGAAAAGTGCGTCGCCGCGCTGCGCCGTGCCGGAATAAGCGCCCAGCTCTATCCCGATGCCTCCAAGATGAAGAAACAGATGAACTACGCCAACGCCGAGGGCGTTGCATATGTGGCCATCATAGGCGAAGATGAACTCGCCTCGGGCACAGTGACGCTCAAAAACATGGCCACCGGCGAGCAGCAGCGTCTCACCCCCGACGGGCTCGTGGCGGCACTGCGCTAAGCCGCGTGCAGCTTCGTCAGGTCCCGGCCCACATGCCGGGACCGACGCCGCATGGGCGGCATCAAAATACAGACACGACCATGAAAGATCCCATTTCAAAAGAGCAATTCCTCATACGCCAGCCTGCATATCCGCAGACCACCCTGACAGATCCCTACTATTACCGTGTAGCCAATACCCTCGCCGCGATAATCCGCGATGAGCGGCTGCTCGACGGATGGGACGTGCAGTTTTGCAACCGCGTGGCCCTCGGACTGACCGGGTATCTGCAGGATATACTCACCGATGCCGGCATATGGCGCTCATTCATAGAGCAATGCCATACGCTCTACGGGCGCCGGCTCCCTTACTTTGAGTGTGGCGACGAATATGTGCCGCACGAGCTTAACGAGGCTGATGTGCGTTTCCTGATATGGTATACACTTGCCATGAACGCCGACGATGAGCGGCGCCTCCTTGACCCGCACGACCCTCAGGTGGCCGCAGCCGCCGATCGCCTCCATGCCGAACTCGACCGCATCTACGAAGACCCTGACGCCCCCGTGCCGTCAGACTATCATATCTCAAAGGGACTTGAACTCAACAATCCCGCCGAGGCCGACGACGTGTTCCATTTCGGCAACTGGCTCTTCATGCACTGCTATCTGATGACTCCCGCCTATGCCATGTCGATAGCCGAGCTTACGGCGCAGATCGATCTCAAGGCCAAAGACGCTCACGAGCAGTTGAGGCGCAAGCTTGAAGAATCGATGATGGAGGATCCCACAGGTCCGCTCGCCCTCTACCTGCGCGAATGGCTCTTCCTGATAATAGAAGGGAAGATGCCCCCGCGCCCCAAGATGAAGGGTGAGGCAGAAGGGGAGAAGCGCCCGGAGCATCCTTACTATACCCGCTTCATGGCATATACCGGAGGAGACCCGATACGCTACTTCCACACCTACGCCGAGCTCAACCGCTTCTTTATCGATGCCCTCGGCTGGGAGGATGCGGAGAATCTGCCGCAGCTTAAGCCCTATGGCGACTTTGTGCTGATGGTCAACCGCGAAAAGGGTATGCTGGCCGCCCGCGATGTGGCGAAGTGCATCAAGCTCCCCGGCAATCCCTGCTACGATGCCGCATATGCGCGCACCCATGCCATCGGCCTGCTCACCATGCGCGGCCTCTGTCCGGGCGATCTGCTGCGCTACGTGCTGGCTCACAACGGACTGCCCGATGCCGCATTCCCCGGGCATCCCGACTCACCGCTCAGTGTGGACGATGCCGACTTCACCGCCCGCTGCCACCTGCAGAAATACTATCGCGGCGACTGATTGCCGACTGACATAATTCTTACCTGCATCATAAATACATGAAACTCTCAAACGTACTTCTTTCACTGATGATCGGTGCGACGGCACTCCCCGGTTTTGCGCAAAGCAGCAAAGAGGAGACACTTGCCGACCTCAACCGCACCGGAGGCGTATACTACGCCTATCCCGTGACCGAGAGCCGCAATACACCGGCTCCGAAAGGTTATCAACCCTTCTACGTGTCGCACTACGGGCGCCACGGCTCACGCTACCTCATCTCCGACAACGACTACAAGAGTGTGGCCGACAAGCTGCATGAAGCAGACCGTGCGGGAGCGCTCACTCCGCTCGGACGCGACGTAATGCAGCGTGTAGACTCTGTAATCAAAGAGACTCACCTGCGCGGAGGCGACCTCTCGCCGCTCGGCGTGCGGCAGCACCGCGACATAGCCGAGCGTATGTACCGCGCCTATCCGCAGGTATTTGCCGATGATGCCGAAATGTCGGCACGCAGCACGCTTGTGGTGCGCTGCGTGCTGTCGATGGATGCCTTCTGCGAGCGACTCAAAGAGCTCAATCCGCGCCTTGACATAACCCGCGAATCCTCGCAACGGTATATGGACTATCTATGCCATCATTCCGACGAGAGCAACGCCTGGCGCGATGACCCCAACAACTTCAAGGAAGAATACCGCAAATTCGAAGAGAGCCATACCAATCCCGACCGATTGATGGCCACCCTCTTCAGCGATCCTAAATACGTGGCCCGCTGCGTCAACCCGCATGACATGATGTGGGGGCTCTACTGGATAGCATCCGGGATGCAGGATATCGAGACGGATATCGACTTCTACGACATCTTCACTCCCGACGAACTGTATGACCTCTACCAGTGCTTCAATTACCGCTTTTACGCCGGCGACGGCAACTATCTCCCCTCCGACGGACTCATCATCTATAATGCGGCGCCTCTTCTGGAGAACATCATCACCTCTGCCGATGAAGCCATAGCTTCCGGTAAACCGGGTGCCACCCTGCGCTTCGGCCACGACGGCAACGTCATTCCCCTTGTAGCGCTGATGCATATGGAGGATTGTGACATCGCCGTGGAGGATCCCGAGAAATTCGATTCCGCCTTTTCGGTGTGGAAGATAGCCCCGATGGCCTGCAACGTGCAGCTCATATTCTTCCGCGATCCGAAGCATCCGGAAAAGGATGTGCTCGTGAAACTGATGCTCAACGAAGAGGAGAAACGTATCCCGGTGGATACCGACATATTCCCCTTCTACCGTTGGGATGACGTGAAGCGCTATTACCGCACAGAGGTGCTGACGCGCTGAGGCGGCCCACGGCCCCGATAAGCGGGCAGCGCGTCAGGCGCTACAGTAAAAAGCATATCCCCTGCATTATTGCCACCGGAGGCAATGATGCAGGGGATTTACGATAGTGCAGAGATGCTACTTGTTGAGGGATCCGGTGATGGCTTTGGCGCGGAGCTTGCACACTCCGAATACGGCTTCGCCGAAGATGCCGGAGTTCATCTTGCTGGTGCCGAGCTGACGGTTGACGAATACGATGGGGTATTCCACAATCTTAAATCCGAGTTTATATGCCTTGAATTTCATTTCAATCTGGAAGGCGTACCCCTTGAACTCAATCCGGTCGAGATTGATTGTCTCAAGCACGCGCCGGCGGTAGCATACGAATCCGGCGGTGCTGTCGCGCAGATTCATTCGGGTGACGGTGCGCACGTAGGCCGAGGCGAAATACGACATCAGCACGCGCCCCATCGGCCAGTTGACCACATTTACACCGGATATGTAGCGTGAGCCGACGCAGACATCGGCTCCATTATCCTTGCAGGTGTGGTAGAGGTGGGTGAGGTCGGCGGGATTGTGTGAGAAATCCGCGTCCATCTCGATTATGTACTGGTAGTCGCGCTTCAGGGCCCATTTGAAACCGTGTATATAGGCCGTGCCCAGACCGAGTTTGCCGCTTCGGCATTCCAGGTTGACGCGTCCCGGGTATTGGCTCATCTTCCGGCGCACAGCATCGGCGGTGCCGTCGGGCGAACCGTCGTCGATAATGAGGAGGTCGAAACCGTCGGGCAGAGCCATCACGGTATCGATCATCTTCTCGATATTCTCGATTTCATTGTAGGTAGGTATGATAACAAGCACATCACTCATAAGCATCTCAGTTTGGGCCACGCAGGGAAAGAGGGGGACTGAATAGGGCCATATTTATTGCAAATTTAGCAAAAAAATGTAGAAATGCCTACTCTTACGGAGATTTTTTGTAGTATGGATGTGTGTTTTATACCATGATTTTGCCTGCGACGGCGGGGAGGTGCATCACAGGCGCCGCAGGAGCGTCACATGGAGATATTGTATTTACGCAGCAGCGGGAGGGGGTGATATGATTCCTTGGCGGCACGAAGGCCGGGATCGCCGGCATCGTCCTCGCGGTTGATGTAGCGGATTCCGGGATTACGGGAGCACATCTCTTCGGCAAAGCACTTATTGATCATCTCGAAACCTCCGGGCACACTGCGCAGCGATTTCTCGATATGGATGAAGAGAGTGTCACCCTTTACATCGCCGATTGTGTAGGCAAGCACGGTGCCGTCGGCATCGCGGAGCATTCCGCCGTGCAGCACGGGGTCGCCTTCGGCCATGTAGCGGAGCATCTCGCGGTTGAGGCGGCGTTCTGTCTCGGCCATGGGGGTGTGGTCGCCTTCGGCATCGATCAGATCCATGAAGCGGAGTGCATCCGGCACGTTATGCGCCGTAAGGCGCTCATATCTGTAGCCGGGGTAGGCGGCCATAAACTGATTTACGTGATTGCGCTTCTTGCTCATCTTCTTGCCCCGGAGGGTGGCGAGCGGCTCGGCATCATAAATGTAGTCGGCCCAGTCGGTGAGCTCTTCCACACGGGAGGGTCGCAAAGCGTCAAACTCCTCCAGGGCATATTCCGGCACGGCGCTGAAGATAAGCTGGAGATTATTGAGGCAGCAGTATTCCTTCAGGATGGCCACGCACTTTTCAAGGGGCATTTTACCTATCGGGAGTGAGAAGGCTACTTTTGAGACATCGCTTTCCACGCGTCCCTTTATAAAGAGGGTATCGTTGAGTATGGCGAATTCGTAATGGAAATAGTCGACCCACATCAGCAATCCGCCGTAAGAGAAATCGGTGGTGCGACCGGCTTCCTGTGATATTATGGGCCATATGGCAGGCATGTCGGCCGGTGTGATGCGATGGAAATGGAGTTCGGCGGCGAGAGCCTTGTCGGTAAAATCGGTAAACCGACATCGTTGCTTAAGCTGGAATGGCTTATAGGCAAAAGACTGCATTGCCGGTTCGGCGCAGGGGGCATAAAGAGGGGAGTTATGCAGATTCATAGTGGTAGTCGTTAAGATTATTAATGATGGGGCGTCCTGAGGAGCCTTATTACTCTTAAATAACGTATGGAGAGTGAAAAGTGTTTTAAAGGCAGTGGGTGGCTCCTCCCATCGCTGAAGCTCGGGCGCAGGACCTACCACAGGGCTGAAGGCCCTGTGGCGTATCAAAAAGGCTGACGCACCGGGGTGCGGGACTACAGAGGCCGGGTGCAGGACTACGGGGCACGGCTGCGTGGGGGGG
>CAMWRH010000100.1 GCA_947176605.1 uncultured Porphyromonadaceae bacterium | reverse complement strand
GGGGGGAGCGGCGGCTCAGAGGGCCACCTTGCAGGTGAGGTCACCGATGCGGATTATGTATATGCCGTGGGCCTGCACGGTGAGGCGTGATGTGCCTGCGGGGAGGTTTTCACGGCTTACGAGCTGTCCGAGTATGGTGTATACCTTTATCTGCACCGGGCGCGAGGCGCTGACCTCGATGATGCCGCGGGTGGTGCGGATTTCGGTGTCGGAGTCGGCTGCGGCGGGCTTTGCGTCGGGATGCTCGGTCTTCACCTGCTCCCATTTCGGCGAGGCCGCCGAGGCGGCGTGCGGCGAGGCCGCGAGGAATGCGAGCATCAGGAAGATGCAGCGTAATCCGCGGATAATCCGGCTGTTGATATGGGAGTGGCGGGTCGTCATACCTTAGTAGTCACTTTTCGATGTAAAGGTAATATAAAATAATGCCACTTCAAAATAAAATCGGCCGAAAATGCGGATTGCCACCATATTTTTCAAAAAATCTTAAGAGCGGGGCCGGGGCTGACTTACATAAAGGCTCCCCGCGCCGTCATGGCGCAGGGAGCCTTGTGATGGTGTAGGAGATGTGTGGGGTCATTTCTGTGCTGTGCTGTCGGCTACGGGAGTTACGGTCTCCACTACGGTCTGCTGCACATTGACCACGGCTGAATCCGGGCTGATTGAATCTACTGTGGCCTGGGTCTCTTCAGCTACGTTTACGTCGACTGAGTCTGTCAGTGAGTCAGTGGTTTTGGAATCTTTGTTGCTGCAGGCGGCCAGACCGAGCATTGCGATGGCGGCTGCGCAGATCATGAATTTTCTCATAACGTCTGTAAAATTAATAAATTAGCTATACTTACGTGATTTCCGGCAGTGGGAGTTGCCCGTTGCCGGGGCTCCGCAAATGTCACGCGCCCCCTGCCGGGTGACAGGGGGCGCGATATATCCCGGAGTCGCTGTTATAACACTGCGCCTTGCTGAAAGGTTCGTGGCGGCATATGTTAAATTGCGGCATCGGTGCGGAGGGGATGGCCGGCGCGGCGCCGGTTATTTGAGGATTGCGGAGTTGACGGAGCCGGAGGTCTGCAGCTCGTTGTTGCGGTCCACGAGTTTGCCGTATGGCAGCGTGTAGGAGAGGGTGAGACGCAGGAAGCGAGAGTAGTTGTTGCTGGCATTCCATGAATATACCGAATAGTGTTCGGAATTTAAACTGGAATACTGGCGTCCGTTGCCGAACCATCCGCCGAACAGCAGGTCGGCCTTGAAGTTGCGCAGTGAATAGGCTGCGGCTACTCCATATGTGCTCTTGTTCCAGAAAATCTGACCGTTGTTGCCGAGTCCTGAATACTTCTGGGGAGAATTGTAGTAGAGTGTCAGAGCGACGTTGCCGATGAAATAGTTGGCGGAAACATTGCAGGATACGTAGTTGAATGACTGTGCGTCGATCCCTGTGAATCCGGTATGGTTGAACTTTACACCGGCCTGAAGGTTCAGGCGGTTGTTGAATAATTTGACCGCTCCGGTCAGCTGGGCATCGTAGCAATGGAGCGTGCCGCTGTTGACGGTACGGCGTACCAGACCGTCATACCCCGGCATGACGAGAAACTCATATGCCGTGCGCCGCGGATTCCCTACATAGGAGAGGTTGGCGTAAAAACTCAGCCAGTTGGTAGGGATGTATGCGTAATTGGCAAAAACGGATGCGAACAGAATGTTCTTAATGTCGGGATTACCCGTATGCCACATCAGCTCGCTGGTCTGTACGATCGCTGTGTTGGATACCGAGGGTTCGGGATGCGAGTTGCCCCACCATGCCGATAAGTCGGCAGCATTGCTTTGGTTGATGCGGTATTGAAGCTGGAATCCGAGGCGGGGATTCCAGCTGCTGAGGATAGTCTCACCGTTAAGTCGTCCTTTGGAATAGGATACTCCGGCCCGCGAATACAGGTTGAGTCCGCAGTCCCAGTATTTCATGTATTCCAGAAACAGCAGATTTTCGGATGATAGCAGATCCTGACATCCGCTATAGGCGGTGCCGTAGTAATCAGTGTTGTAAATCGAATTGGATGTTGTGAACATTGCCCGGAGTGTATTGTTACGAGGGAAGTTCCTGGAGTAGTACAGAGTGACTTCGGGTGAATACGCATGCTCTTTGTTATAATTGTTGATTGGAGTTTCATCACCCAACTGATAGAATGAGCTGCTGCGAAGTCCGGAATAGCAGAAGCTCCAGTCAATCAACAGGGATTGCAGACCGTTAAAGTTGAAAAAGTAATTGCCTCTGACAGTAGGGGAGAGATTCTGACTGTAGCTGCTTGACGATGATTCCGCCGGTGGTAGGATATCATCGGAGAATGTCACGTCCGAGCGGGTCGTAGAAGTCGGATTTGCGTTGCGTGAGAATGAAAGGATATGTATTATCCGGGTGTTCTGTTTCGCCCACATGGCCCTGACCGATGCCCACTGTGAGTTGCTTTTAAGGAGCTGGTCATCGGGAGTGTAGGAGGTGCGTATAACCCGGTCGATATGGCGGTCTCCGATATTGAAATTCCGGAAGGTCTCTTCAGTGTAGGCTTCTGTCAGATTGTCGTGCATTATGGATGACGAGGCATTTGCGTCAATAGTCCAGTTCTTGACCGTAAATTTCGAGTATAATGTACCGGAAAGCAAGTCAGAGGCCAATGTCAGTCCCTGCACATCGAGTTTTGTATATCCACCCCATTCATATTTGCGCATTATGTAGTTTACCACATGCTCACTCCCGTTAAAGCGCGGGTCGGATGGATAGTCGAGCACCTCCACGCTTAACACATCTTCCGGACGGAGTCCGCTTAGGTCTTGTGCGGAAGCGGGTACGTAGTCAATGAAGAATGCTACTGCCGCACCGGCACGTGTAGTGACACTGCCGCCAAGCGGCGAAATATTCAGTTGCGGAATCTGCATGTACTGCAGCAGGGATGTCGCATCGCGAGCCATCTTTTTGGTCTGCTTGGCAGGGGTATATTCCACACCGTTCTTCACTACGCGCTGCGTGCGCCCCTCTACCACGAACTCGTCGAGGTCGGTGACGGTGGCCGTCTGATCGGCAGTCTCCTCTTCTGCGGATTCTGATGCCGGTTGGCTGCTGTGCTCCTCCTGAGGGGAAGGGATAGTGGCGGAAGCCGCATAAGCCTGTGGAATGCAGAGTGCCAGTGGAGCGATGAACAATGGAGAGATGATGGTGTGTAGAGGTCTCTTCATAAAATGACGGTTAGTAGCGGATAAGTCGGCCTCGACTTTATTGCAGCAGTTCAGTTGACTTGATTGCCATCCGCTCGGTGAAAGAATAAGAATGGGATACCCGATATGACAGTCGCGTTCTCAAAATCATATTGGAGATGCGTCACGTGTATCATACATATATAAACACTGCATGATGTTAAAAAGTTATAATCCCAATATCTTTTTTTTAAGCAGTATTTATTCTTTGCAGGGTCTTAATACCTTACCATTCTCTGCCGTAAGGGAATCCTTTGGAGAGGATGGTAAGGTATCTGTGGTATCAGGTCATTTGAGGATTGCGGAGTTGACGGAGCCGGAGGTCTGCAGCTCGTTGTTGCGGTCCACGAGTTTGCCGTATGGCAGCGTGTAGGTGAGCGTCAGGCGCAGGCGGCGTGAAAGGTGTGAACTGACCGACCAGCCGTCGCAGTCGTAATGCTGCGATGTGAAGTGAAAGTCCTGATGGTTGCGGTTAAACCAGTTGGCGAACTGGAATTCCGCATTGAAGTCGCCTGCCGTGTATGTGATGTTGACTCCGTAGGTGCTTTTGTTGGTGTAGAGCCAGCCTGTGGAGAGCAGTAACTTCTGAGGTGACTGATAGAACAGGCGGAATCCGAAATTTTTCAGTGAATAAAGGGCGGACGCATCAACATAGATGTTGTTTTCTGCACGCTTATTGGTGCCGGTCAACACGGTGCGGTCGGCATTAAATGTGGCCGAAAGCGAGAGCTGTCGGTTGAGCAGATATGCTGTGCCACTGAGTCGGGCTGTATACGTGTTTTTTGAACCACTGTTGATGTATTGGCGCACGATACCGTTGTATTGCGGCATTGCCGCATATTGGTAGGTAATAAGGTTCTGTGTGCGGTTGTACATCAGTAATGCGTTGAATGCAAGATTGTTGTTGGGGATAAACGCGTAGCTTGCCGCAGCATCGATGTATTGCATCACGCCGAGGTCAGGATTACCCGTCTGCCAGGTGAGTTCATCTGTCTGCACGAATGCCGTATTGGTGTATGACGACTGTGGCTGCGAAGCGCTCCAACTCGCCGTCACCATCACCTGGTGGCTCTGGTTGACAGGATACTGTCCCCATAGATACAGGCTTGGTTCGACATGACTCAATACGGTTTCACCGTTCAGACGCGACAATATGTAGTTGCCTCCGGCGCGGGCGAAAAGGTCGATGCCGTTGGGTAGTATGTGGTCGTAGCCTACGGTGAGGGTATTGCTGGAGGATACGAGGTCCTGTGCTCCGTCATAGGATGAGCCGAAGTAGTTGGTGCGGTAGATGTTGTTGGCCGATGCGGCCTGTATCTGCAGGTTGCTGTTTTTACTGAAATATTTGGTGTAATTAAGCTGTGCGGCAGGCGCATATGCTTTTTCCCTGTTATTGCGGGTTATGTCGTTCATGTCGCCGAGACTGTTGGAGGTCGACAGTCGGGTAGCCGTGTAGCTGAAATTCCATGTTGCCGACAGATAGTTGCCGGGTGAGAGCATAAACATGTAGTCGCCCGCCACAGCCGGTGTGATATCCTGAGAGTAGTACGAATACTTTACTTCGGCGTCCGGCAGTAAGTCTTTGGAGAATGTCTGTTGGCCGAACATAGTGTATTCCGGCAGTGCGTTGCGGTAGAAAGAGATATTGTGGATAAGGCGATATGTCTTGCTGAAGTATATGGCCCGGAGAGAGGAGTACTGTGAGTTCTGAAGCCGCATCTGGCCGGGGTCGTATACAAGGGTAGAGGTAAGGCTTTCTACAGGTTTGCCGTTGAAGAATATGTCGCGGTAGGTCTCGGTAGTTTTCGCGTCCGACATTTCCGTATTATGAATCATGCTGGCTGTGACATTTGCATCAAACATCCAGTTCTTGTAAGCGAACTTAGAGTAAAGCAGTCCGTCAGCCATGTCTACCCCCAGTGTTGTGCCCTTGGCAGTGAGCTTGGTATAGCCGCCCCATTCGTACTTTCGCATGATATAGTTGATTACATATTGCGCTCCGTAGAAACGCGGGTCATCAGGCTGGGTAAGCACCTCTACCGAGAGTACATCCTCCGGGCGCAGTCCCATAAGCTCCTGCGGGGATGCCGGAATACAGTCGATAAAGAATGTCACATCCTGCTGTGACTGGGTTTTCACATCTCCCGTAATCGGCGAAATCGACAGCTGGGGGATTTGCATGGCCTGAAGCAGCGATATGGCATCATGCGACATTTTTCTGGTCTGCTTGTCGGGAGAGTATTCCACACCGTTCTTCACTACGCGCTGCGTGCGCCCCTCTACCACGAACTCGTCGAGGTCGGTGGCGGTGGCCGTCTGATCGGCAGTCTCTTCTTCTGCGGATTCTGATGCCGGTTGGCTGCTGTGCTCCTCCTGAGGGAGAGGCATGGTGGTGGTGGCTGCATACGCCTGTGGAATGCAGAGTGCCAGTGGAGCGATGATCAATGGAGAGATGATGGTGTGTAGAGGTCTCTTCATAAGATGACGGTTAGTAGCGGATAGGTCGGGTGCGACTTTATTGCAGCAGGTCAGTTGACTTGATTGCCATCCGCTTGGTGAAAGATAAGAATGGGATACTCGATAAGGCGCGCGGCTCCGTCAGTCCTCCTTGATTCCTACGATTCGCGTCAGACACTTTTCAAGGAGCGCTTGCTTAAGATTCTCGGGATTCCGCAACGAAGAGCACATGCGGTAGGAGGCATTCTGTAGTAAGCATCCCTGCTGCTCATATGTGAGAAATCGTCGAGATCTGTTTAATTAACGTTGATCGGGAGTGGAATATTACAATCTGCTAATATTTTTTGAGCCTTTTTTAGATTGTAATAAATGAGGTAGAAGGAAGGCATCCCGTATCATGTAGTTGTCAGGAGGCTTTGCGTAAGCCTGTTCTCAGATTGGGAGAGAGGTGGAGTTGGGGGGGGTTATAGTCCCCAGTTGGTGAGACAGACTGTACCTTTGTCTTTGCACACCAGCGAGAATCCCGGACATGACACTTTGTCCGGACAGTTTTCGGGGCACTGGGTGTAGACATTGCATGACGCACCGGGACAAGTGGGCACAGATTCGCCACCTACGATTTCAGAGAGTCCAATCTCTGAAACTTGCTCATCATTGATGATGTCGAGAAAGAGGTCTTTCATCGTGCAATTTGTTTAAAGGGTTAATGAAATAGGATTATTATCTCGGGTCGGGATGCACGTGTGTATCCCGATGTGTACGCGGATGGTTTGAATCAAAGGTTTATGATTCCCGAGTATCGGTTGTTGTTGACTAATGTAATCACTATCTTGTATTCACCCTCTGGCAGAGATGTGCAGATGGGTTCTTGCGAGTTGATTACTGTAGTGAATACCACAGAACCGGTATCGGTATCATGACAACTGACTACGGCAGGAAATGAATTCGAGGGGAAGTCAATGATTATGTCACTTCCATCTGTCTGATACGTCAGATAGTCATAGTTGTATACCGGCATTCTGGGACGGTTGGTTGTTGTGGAACTGTTTTTGTCGCGCAGGATTTTATTGTCGGTCATCTGTTGTGATGACTGCGCTACGCATAGCACTGTCGACATACAGCAGACTATGCAAATGACAAAGGCTTTAATTGAGTAGTCTCTCATGATGATTGATGGGTTAGGGTTGGTTTGTCGGTTGCAAAAATAGTCGGTTATAGGGTATCTGCCAAATTTTCAGGAGGAATTCTTATGATTACAGACTTTTGCAAGTGCTTGAAAATCAGGATGTAATTTGCGTTAACATTGTTAAAATCATTACAGCTGACTAATTAGCTGAAATAGTGGGTAGTCCGTGGCTCTCTTGGATGGCAAATCTGAAATTTTCAGAAAATGTAATGTTTTTGAAAGTGTAACAATTAAGAAATATATGTATATTAGATTAAACATATTCCCTTAAATAGGTATAAGTTACAATGTCACTAAAATAAGGATTCCAGATAACTCCGATAGGTGAAATATCGCCTACTTACGGTGTTAATCTGCTCCTATATTAGGGTCACCCGGCGGCTTATTTTAGTGACATTAGTTTTAGGTTTTTAGGCGTTAGGCTTTAGGTTTTATATCCCCTAACTGGGGAGAGCCGTATCCCCCCCATAACCGCGGAGCGGTTACATGGCCTGTTAACCGTACCGGCGGCGAGGCGTAGCCG
>CAMWRH010000099.1 GCA_947176605.1 uncultured Porphyromonadaceae bacterium | reverse complement strand
GGAATTAGGAATTAGGAGGGAGGAATTAGGAATTAGGAGGGAGGAATTAGGAATTGGGAGTGGGGGTCAGAGGGCGGGATTGCGGTAGGTGGCGATCAGGATTACGAGAGCAATCCCTATCTGTGCTACGGTAATCAGGGCCGGGAACCCCTTGGCGAGCAGATACTGCCAGAAATGCCCCGTAGAGGGGGCGATAGCCCTCCCGGCCGGGGTATTGGAGAAAATAAGCAGGCCGAGGATGATGCCGATGGCTGTGCCGCCGAGCATCATGGTGTAGAGCAGGTTGGTCGATGCCGATACTGTGTATACGGCCAGACCGGCTGCCATGCCGGCCACGGCTCCGAACAGTATGTAGCCCGTGCCGCGGCTCTGGATGCGTATGGCGGGATTCTGGAGCAGAATCACCATCATCACTACCAGAGTGATGCATAGCCAGGAGAGTGTCATGCTGTTGGCTACAGGGACTATCGGCACACCGTCGATGCGGGCGAAGCTCAGCAGGAGCAATGCGCAGAACGAAAGTGCCGGGCTCAACAGAATCCGGCGTGGGAAGGCTACGAATGCACCCGCCCAAAGCAGACAGCTCAATATGATCAGCACTACGCTCATGTTTCAGAAGTATCTATATACTCTACAACGCCCGGGCCGGGTCAATTATTTGGAATGTATCCAAAAATGTGTTAACCCCCGCAGATGCCGGGATGTACAGGCCTAACCTGCGGCCGATTGCTTCTCTTCGGGAGTCTTCTTTATCGTGGGGTAGGCTACGCGGGTGTGGTAGATGGTGGCGAGGCGCTTTTTGAAAGTCTGTCGCACGGTCTCCACATCGTGGAAGCTGAGGGGGGAGTCGCGCAGCAGTCCGTCGGCCATCAGGGAGTCGATGAGACGGTCGACGAGCTGGTCGATACTTTGCTGCGAATAATCCTTCAGGCTGCGCGAGGCGGCCTCCACGCAGTCGGCCATCATCAGTATCGCCGTCTCCTTGCTGCGCGGGTTGGGGCCGGGATATTCGAAGAGATGGCGGTCGACGTGTCCGTCGGGACTTTCATTTACAGCAGTATTATAGAAATACTTCGTGATACCCTTGCCGTGATGCTCGGCGATGAAATCGCGTATCACCTGCGGCAGCTTATACTTTGAGGCAAGAGCCAGTCCGTCGGTGACATGGCTGATGATCTTGCGGGCCGAAGTCTCGGGATTGAGCCCGGCATGAGGATTGACGCCATGCTGGTTTTCGGTAAAGAAAATGGGGCTTTCCATCTTGCCGATGTCATGATACAGTGCTCCGGTACGTGCCAGCTGCGTGTTGGCGCCGATGGCGCGGGCGGCTTCGGCGGCCAGTGTGGATACCTGGATGGAATGCTGGAAAGTGCCCGGGGCCTCTTCGGCGAGTCGGCGCAGGAGCGGATGATTGATATCTGAAAGCTCCACGAGAGTCACCATCGACGTGAATCCGAAGATCTTCTCGATTATCAGTATCAGGATATATGCGAATGAGAGGATGAGCGAGTTGAATACAAACATCAGCAGCATCTGCGGGTTAAACTGGCGCAGGTTGCCGTCGGTGGCGAGCACCAGGGCGAGGTATAGTCCCGAGTATACGGCAAGCGTAATGGCGGCTGTGCGCAGCAGCTGGCTGCGTTTGGAGAGATGGTTGATGCTGAATGTGGCGGCAAGGCCCGAGAGGAGTTCAAGCACGATAAACTGGAACTGATACGTGGCGATGATGGCCGTGAGCAGCACGGCTGTAAGCAGCGAGAACAGGGCCGTGCGCGAATCGAAGAAAACCATCACGATGACCGGAATGGCGGCAAACGGCATCACATATATTGCCTGCATATTGAACTCGAACACCAGCGTGGATATCACCACAAACAGAGTGATGAGCGTCACCAGGAAGGTCATGTTGCGCAGACTGGCGAAGAATTTCGGACGGTAGATGGCCAGAAACAGGTAAAGCACGAGCCAGCAGCAGAGTATGTATAGCGCCTGTCCGATATAGAAATAGGAATGCCGGGCGTTCTCGCTTCGGCTCGACCGGAGCATGTCGGTATAGGTGTTGAGGTTGGTGTAGATCTGCTGGTTGATGATTTCACCACGGTCTACGATGCGCTGTCCTTTCTGAATGACGCCGATGGCACTTGTGACGCTGAGGTATTCCTGGTTGCGGTATTTCGTATCGTTGACGGAGTCGACCGTAAGGTCGGGCACGAGCACCACACCCAGGGCGCGGGCCACTCCGGCCGGGAGCTCGTGGCGCGGTTTGCCGGTGGCATGTGCGTAGAGAGAGTCGACAAACTCAAACGCCTGCTTCTGCGAGCGTACGTGAGTGCCGTCGAAGGTATGCAGTGTGCCGGGTTCATCGCCGGCCTGGCTCATGATGCGGTATTTGGTATTGTTGCCCCGGTGGATCTGATGGTAAAGGTCGGGAGTGGCTATGCCGTCGGCATAAGCCTGGGAGACGAGTCGCGAGAGCAGAGTGGCTTCCTGTGCCGACACGTCGGGGCGCACGGATGTCATGAATCTGTCGATGGCCGTCTTGTTGTTGGCGTCGGTGCGTTTGGCAAAAGGTATGAAATTGGCCTCTATCGAGTCATACATCTGTCGGGTTGATGTGGAGTCGCGGTTGATCGGGGTGTCGAAGTCGGCGGTCAGCAGCGGGTATTTCCAGGGCTGGTTGAGTTCATAGCTGTAACTCTGATTGTCGGCGCGAGGCACAATAAGCACCACGATGGCCGTGGCGGCGATGAGCAGCGCTACGCGGAGCAGACTGATTCTGGTGAATGGTATCTTCATCTGTATCGGTGTATGGGTCAGGTGGAAATTGACGGCGCCCAGACGGATGGTGGAATCTGCATGGCGCCGGTCGTGTGCGGGATCGCAGGAGAGAGAATCAGGGTGGATATTGCGGAGCTGTCAGGTGGTGCGGACGGCGGCTATCCCCCCGGGAGGGAATCGGGGACATTGTGCCGTCGCAGCCACGTGCGCAGCCGATGCCGGGCCTTTACGGTATGGCACATGGAGAGCATGGCCGGAGTGGGGCATGTGTTGGAGGCGGAGATGATGCGCACCTGGTCGCCCGACTGGAGTTCATGGTCGGGATTTACGAGGCGGCGGTTGATCTGCCCTGCCACACAGTGCAGCCCGAGCTGCGAATGTATCTCAAAAGCCATGTCGAGCACCGTTGATCCCGAGGGGAGGGTGATCAGGTCGCCCTTTGGAGTGAACACGTAGATTTCCTTCGAATAAAGCGAGAGCTTAATCGTATCGAGGAAATCGATTGCGTTCGGTCCGGGGTGGGCGAGTATATCCTTGATGGTGTTCATCCAGGCTTCCAGATCGCCTTCGGCCGACTGTTCGCCGGTCTTGTACTTCCAGTGGGCGGCGTATCCGAGTTCGGCGATTTCGTCCATCTTGCGCGACCGGATCTGCACTTCGATCCATTTGCCGTGATTCCCCATGGCGGTGAGATGCAGAGCGCGGTATCCGTTGGCTTTCGGGGTGGATATCCAGTCGCGCAGCCTTCCGGGATGCACCTGATAGAAATCCGTGAAGAAGGTGTAGATCTGCCAGCATCGGAGTTTTTCGGTCACGTCATCATCATTGTCGAAGATTACGCGGACGGCATAGATGTCGTAGACTTCCTCGAACGGCACCCCCTTCTTCTTCATCTTATTGTAGATGGAATAAGTGCTTTTCACCCGGGCCTTGATTTCGTAAGAGAATCCGGCCTGATCGAGTTTCTCCTTTACGGGCGCTACAAATTCACTGACAATCCTTTGGCGCTCGGCTTCGCTTTCCACCACCTTTGAGCGGATATCGGCATATACCTGCGGTTCTTTATAACGCAGGGATAGGTCCTCGAGTTCGTATTTCATTTTGCTGAGTCCGAGGCGGTGGGCCAGAGGGGCGTATACGTAGAGAGTCTCGTCGGCCACGCGGCGCTGCTTGTCGGGGAGCAGGGCGTCGAGGGTGCGCATGTTGTGCAGCCGGTCGGCCATCTTTACGAGCACCACGCGCACATCTGTCGACATGCTGAGGAGTAGCTTCCTGAACTTCTCGGCCTGCACTTCGGCATTCTGCCCCATGATACCTCCGGAAATACGGTCGATACCCTCCACGATAGAAGCTATCTTGGGTCCGAACCCTTCAAGGATATCATCGTGAGTGTAGTCGGAATTGGCCACTACGTCATGTAGCAGGGCGGCGCATATGGATGTTGATCCGAGGCCGAGTTCCTCGACGGCGATGCGGGCCACGGCTATGGGGTGGAGCACGTAAGGGTCGCCGTTGCGGCGGCGCATGTCGCGGTGTGCGGTGCGTGCGAAACGGAAAGCCTTCTCGATGATCTCAATCTTACGGCGGTGATTGCTGTGTACGTAGGCGTCAAGCATCTGCCGGTAAGCCTCGAAGATGCGTCGGTCATCGTCGGATATGGATGGTATTGATGAGGAGCCGATGGGGTTCATTTGTGTGGGTCGGAATGATTGTCATTGCAAATATACAAATAAAATTTGGAATATCGGCTTATCTATGACCGGATATGGGGCGGATGTGCGGTGTGTGTATAAGCCACGCGGCCCGGGCGTCGTCGCGACGTCCGGGCCGGGGCACATGGCGGATGCCGTGAGGCCGCCGCCATGCAGGATAGAAATTACTAATGTATATAACCCAAAATTTAGACAATTCATGTTTTCAATTCCGGGGGTGGCATAAGTCACCATTTACGGCTGCCACCCCACGGAGGGGATTCGTCATTAAGGCAACCGATATGAAAACGGTCTGGGGGGGGGGATATTGGTTGCATAAGGTTAAATTATAAGCTGAATTGCTTAAAAATGACATAAATGTATGTATAAACACAAACCCCGCATGGCGCCGTCGCCGGGCCATGCGGGGTTGAGTGCTGATATCTGCCCTCAGGTCAGTCCCACTGTAGGATAGTGGCGTCCGAGGGGCAGAGGATGTTTATTTTACTGCGACCTTGGCGGCTTCGGCACCCGAACGCACCACATAGATGCCGGCGGGAAGCTGCACTGAGGCTGCTGATTCCGAAGTGGCGAAACGGCGCACTCCGGCCAGGTCGTAGATTTCGATGCCGGCGGGAGCAGCCGTCACCACGATTTCACCGTTCATGCCATATGCCGAGAGTGATGCGGCAGAGTCGGCGGCGGGGATTGTGCTTACCTCGCTGAGGTCGGAAGTGGCTACCACGACGTAGGCATTTGCGGGCACGGTCACAGTACCGTCGGCTACGGAGAAAGAGCTGCCTGTGCCGTATGACTGGTCGGCGATCACATAGCGCGAAGCCTCAAACGAGAAGGGTACCTCGACGGTGATTTCCTGGTCGATATTGGGATTGATCACGCAGATGAGCTCACGGCTGTCGGTGTTGGCGATGATGGTGCGTCCCTTGCTCCAGTTGGATGCGCCGCAGTTGATGGTGAAGTTGGCGCCTCCGTCTACGTCGAAGAGGTCGGGATTCTGTGTGCGCAGGCCGATGAGCTTGGCATAGTTCTCCATCAGGCCACGGTTGGCGGGGTCATCAAGCAGATTCCAGTTGACGATCTTGGGGTCGACATTGTTTGATCCGTTGGAAGTCTTGGTAGTTTCGGCATTGCCCATCTCCGAGAACATCCAGATCATATGTGCGCCGGGTACGAGAATCATCTGAGCTGCGGCAGAGCCCAGACGGCGGCAGGCGATGGTGTGGTTGGTCTTCACCTGGCTTACGCCGTATTTGATCTGCTTGTAGGCGAGGCGCTCCTCATCGTGTGATTCAAGGTATGCCACAGTAGAGTTAAGCGTGCGGCTGTCCTTGAGCGAGTACATGCGGTTGAGGCTGGAGTTGGAGCTGTAGCCCATTGCAAACTGGCAACCTTCGGTATTGACATTGGCCCAGTTGAGCATACCGAATTCGGCCATTTCGTTTTCCTCCTGCGCTCCGGCGAGGTTCTCGTTGATGAAGATGGCGTCGGGATTGATTTCATTCATCGCTTCCTGAATGGCGTGCATGTTGGCCACGCGTGAAGCATTGTAGGCGTTGGTGGCGGCATCACCGTTGTTGGCGTAAGAGTCGTTGTCGCCCAGACCCTTCACCAGGTCGAAGCGGTATCCGTCGACGTGGTATTCCTCCATCCAGTACTTCACCACATCCTTCCACTGCTGGCGCACGAGGGGATGACCCTGGTTCCAGTCGTTGAGCACGCTGTAGGCGTGGGGTGCGTCGGCATTGTACATGGGATTCTCCGCTACGGGGTACATCACATACCAGGGGTGCTGCCAGTCGGTCTGGTTGAACACCATGTCGAGTATCACGGCAATGCCGTTCTCATGGCATGTATTGATGAATTCCTTGTAGTCGTCGGGGGTGCCGTAAGCCTTGTCGGGTGCGAAATAGAAGTTGGGATTATAGCCCCAGGAGTTGTTGCCGTTGAATTCGTTGATCGGGAGCAGCTCCACTGCATTTACGCCGAGCTCCTTGAGATAGGGGATTTTCTCGATGGCCTGGCGCACGGTGCCGTTGCCCTTGGCCGCACCTTCGGTGCCGGTGAAGTCGCGGAAGAGGAGCTCGTAGATCACGAGGTCTTTCTTCTCGGCGGGCTGGAAGTCAGTGTCGGTCCAGGCGTAATCGTTGATATTCTCCTGGTATACGGCGATCGATACGGATCCGGTTACCTTGTCGGAGGGGTAAGCCGGCAGGTCGGGATATACGGAAGAGGAGATGTACTTGTCGTTGTTGGGGTCGAGCACGAGGCGGGCGTAGGGGTCGCCTACCTTGTAATTGTCGTCGACGAGGAAGTAGTAGAGATACTGCTTGTCGGCATCAAGACCTTCTACGGTAGTCCAGAAATAGCGCTGGCCGTCGTAGTCCTGGAGGTACATCGGTATCGCACGGTCGGCATCGTAGTCAAACCATGAACCGATAAGTTTCACAGACTCCTTCAGCGGGGCTGCGATGCAGAAATTCACGCTTCCGTCGGCATTGCGCACAGTGCCCATCCGGGGCACGCCGCCGGGGTAATCCTTCTGTTCGGCGGCTTCTACGAAATTGAGGAGGTAGGAGCGAGAGATGGTGCGTCCGTCCTGCTCCACATTGCCGTAGATGTTATAGCGGCCGGGTTTGGTGCAGGTCAGAGTGTATTCGAGCAGGTCGGTGTCGGTGGTTTCGGCCATGGTCTCGAGGTTGACGGTGATCCACATGCGGTCAACCTTCTGGTTGGCCGACAGCTTGAGCTCCACGTTAGGGTTGGCAGTAGTGACGGTGAGTCCGGGCACGCTTTTGGAGAAATCCACCTGGAGTGCAGTCGAAATTACGTCGAGTGTGATGTCGGCGCCGTTCTTTCCTTTACCCTCCTTGGAGCCGGTGGCATTGCGGAACACGAATACGAGTTTCTGGATGACTTCCGTATTGGAAGTGATGCCGTAGAACTCCTTGATATTGCCGATGTTGAGGGAGTAGAGGTTGGGGCTGACATATGTCATCTTGTACTTGTCGAGGTTCTTTCCCCATTCGGTGGCGTATTTCCAGTCGGTGTCGTTCTTCGACTGGTCGGTGATTACGCCGGTATGGGCGTAGATAGCCGTAGATTCGGGCTGGTTCTGTAGCCCTTTGTCGCCTTCATCGGCGTGGAAGTAGATCACCACATCCTGAGAGTTGTCGTAGAGAGGCGACGGCTCGGATGTGACCTGAGCCTTTAAGGCAGGGATAGCCATGGCAATCAGAGCCATGATCAAGGTCAGTTTGAGTTTTAGCATGATTTGGAATTATTTGGTTTAGTTTGAGTATCTTTTTGCCCGGGCGCCCTAAAGGGCTTGCACAGGGCTAAAATGGCTTCGCGACGGGGGCGCTGAAGCGGTGGGGAGG
>CAMWRH010000098.1 GCA_947176605.1 uncultured Porphyromonadaceae bacterium | reverse complement strand
AGATCGTGCCGATGACGGCCCGCAGGGCTCCGGCGCCGTGAAATGCGCGGTAGATCGAAGTAGGTTCCACCTCCGAGCGCACTCCTCGCACGCCGATGGCGATGGTGTAGGGGTTCCAGTTGTTGGTGGCCGTATAGGCCATCGTGATGCGCGAATCCGACGACTTCACATCCTGCGGGATATTGGCGTGAGCCCGCTGCATGATGCCTCCGGAGCCGAGCACCCAGCGGTCGAGCAGTATTTCGGCGGCCTGCTGCACCGAATAAAACGCCCCGTGCAGGAAGAACGGGCGCGAAGGATGCAGATCGGGATAATACCCGTTGGGGAGCACATTCTGCCCCGGGAACTCCAGATCATCGCAGAAAAGGAACGCCTGCGACTTGTAGCCGTCATCGGCCATGATATTCCAGAACCATGCCACCATCTGTGCGGGCATAGCCGGAGCAAAGACCGTATCCGACGGGAGCAACTGTCGCGGGATCGCCGGGAGCTGCGACTGGCGCAGCAGTCCGTCGGCATCGAGCGTGGGGCAATGTCCCGCCCTGTCGGTAGGGGCCGTCACCAGCGACCGCTGGTTAAGGACATCGAGCCTTCCGGTATGGCCGGAGGTGATTTCCTCGAAATAGCCGGCGATCTGACGCATCAGCGCCGACTCCAGCACCGGAGTCACCGACTCGGCCGCCGTCATGGCCGCCAGCGCGTCGAGCCCTGCCGTGATATCGGAATATGTGGATGAAGAGTCTGCCATAAGCGAAAGGAATATGTTGCAAAATTACGTGCGGACGCGCCTCCGCAAAAGGACACGCCCGCGCCTCATGGGGAGGGATACCCGTTCAGCGCGTTGGAGATGATCGCGATCGCCTCGCGGGAGAGCGATTCGGCCATGAACTCCTTGATGTTCATCGTCGACGTATAGAACGCCTTCGACATCCAGGGCCTGCGCTCACGCACCTTCGGGCGCCCTATGTCGCCCGGATTGCCCACATACACCTCGCGCCCCGTGCCCCGCTGCTGATAGATGCCGTAATGCAGGAACCCCCACGCCATCGAGAACTCCGACGCATCCGAATTCACCATCATCCGCATCGGGAGCACCGACCGGTAGAGCGCTCCCGTATCGATCACCTTCAGCAGCGCGATGCGCTCACGCCAGATCTTATACATCTGTTCATTGAACGCCCTCACATAAGCCAGCCGCACCGCAGGCTGGCGGATCCGTGCGCGGCGTGCCGCCTCCGGATCACCCGTGCTCCCAGCGCTCATTGCCACTCCTCCGGATTATAGCGGAGATCCGAATAGCCCACCACCGCCAGCTGAAAATAAGCGCAGGCGCACCCCGGCGCAAAATATCTGTTGATTTCCGAAAACTGCACATTCGGGTCGAGATAGATCCCACCCTGGCCGATATAGGTGCGCTCCTTGGCCAGAATGCTCATCATCTGGCGGAAGAGTTCGCGCATCACCTCATAGCAGCGGGCGCGCAGTTCGCCTGTATCCTCAGTCTGCACCGAATGCCGCATCCCGATAAACACCGTTTTCACCTGCCGGATGTGCGGAGTATTCTCCAGATCCATCATCCCGTCACTCTCATCCGAGACGCACACAAACGCATTGGCCTGCTGCATTGCGGCCACCGCATCCTCAAACCCCTGCAGACCGCTCACGGTAAAGAACCGGAATCCATGGCGGCGGGCCAGACGGTTGCGCTCAGTGAGCGTACGGAAAAAGCGCACCGCGTCCCATCGGCCGTCGGCGGCATTGAAAAACTTAGGCAGTTCGGTCTTCATGATCAGTTACGGTTGGATTTCATTTCAGCATACTCGCGGGCCTTCGCATTGAGTTCGGCCAGCGCCCGGGCGATAGGGAGCGCCATCACCTGCTCCTCCTTCGTCACATCTCCCCCCGTCAGGGCGCGGAGCTGCGCGTCGGCCGCCTCGGCCAGCATCCTTGCCGTCACGGCGGGGGCCTCCCCGTCATCAGGCAGCGGCGGGTAAAAATGCGGATACCTCCGGGCAAACTCCTGGCGCACCGCCAGCATCCACCAGAAGATGGCCGCACGGTGCGGCGGCGCCTCCTCCCCCTTCCGGCGGCGCTCATGGCGGAGACGGGAGCGTAGCCCGCGCCACCCCTTCGGCCTGCGCGTCAGCATCGGAAGCAGCGCGTCGAGCGGCGCGAAATCCCCGCGGACCACCACCGCCTGGAGCGTATTGTGGATCACGAGCCAGTCGGCAAACGTCAGTTCGTCGAGCATCGCCGACACCGGCACCGCCCCCCGTGGCCACCCTGAGTCCGGTCGCCACGGCGAGGCCGGCGGACGCAGCAGCCACTCCAGCGGCGCGGCCAGAGCCGCCAGCGACTCAGTCGTGGCCATCCAGTCCTTCCGGTCATACCTCGAATGGCATAGCCAGCGCGAGCCATCGCCCGTGCGGGCCAGCACACGGATGGCATTCAGGCGGATCATCGCCGCCAACGGCACCTCCGGGCGCCGTATGCCCGAAGAAAGCAAAGCATACATCTCCCACGCTTCCGCATCCGAAAGCTCCTTCCAGGCATCGGGGAGACGCAGCCGGATCACATTCTGCACCATAATCAAGAGGGGTTAAAACAGGGAATCAGAAAAAATAGCCGGCGGCGCGGCGGTCGTTGACAAATCCGGGGAGACGGAAACGTGCGGCAGTGGGAGTCCCCTCCCAATACGCCATCAGCGAGCGGTCGGAGCGGATGAGCTGCACGGCCCGCGTCAGCGCCGCCTCATTCAGGCGCCCGTCGGGGGAGCGCAGCGCACGCAGCATTTCAGCCCGCAGGCGTCCCGTCAGGTCGCGTTCCGGCTGAGTCAGCGTGTCGGCCAGCGCATGGGCCCGCAGACGCTCCATCAGCGGCACCGACACCCACTCATCGGCCAGCTCCGTCTCCATCTCCTTCACCAGCTCCGCACGCCGCAGATACGTGGCCAGCGAGATATCGCCGGCCTCCGTCAGCCCCAGCGGACCGCCGAGATCCGGAAACAGCGTCGCGCCCCAGCGGCGCCCCTGCACCGACACGCGCCAGCGCGCCACCTTCCGCAGCTCCGCCAGAGCCGCGCACACCGCGCGGTCGCGGCGCAGCAGCAGCGAGGCGCGTGCCGCCTCCGTGCGGAACTGCGAGGCCGGCACAAACGCCGTGCCGTCGCCCGAACCCACCGTCGCGATCCCGTTGGGGGTGATCACGATATCCAGCAGCGGCAGCGCCACATGCAGCGCCTGAGTGGCCACCGCCTCACGCATCGGCGCACGCAGTTCCGGCCGCCGGTCGGTGATTTCCTCCGGAGCCAGCAGCGAGGCCGCCCACTGCTCCGCGTCGCGGATGTAGGGCTGGATCTTATCGAAATAAGAGGGATCCCCGAGAGCGGGGCGCACGGCGTTCGGGATGAACGGCATCAGATCGGAGGGGTCGGATATAAGCATACGGAAAAAGATTACTATATAAATAATTATATAAATTATTAAGACGTGGCAAAAGGTGTGCGGATATGATGTCCTGCTGCAAAATTAATCAAAAATCACGAATCCGCACTCACCTCGCGTGCATCCGTATGCTGATCGAGCGTGGTCAGCTGGATGAACGGGCACACCGGACGCACACCCTTCCAGCCGTTGAAACGTATCACCAGACGGTGCACGCCGAAAAGCAGGTCGCGGTAGGGTTTCTGCAGCGCCTGCGCGATGGTGTAGAGTTCACGCTTATCGGAGCCCGAATTATTGGTCTGCGACTTACCCGGCACCGAACCCAGCAGATTCGAATGCACGCGGAGCGTGAAACAGATCATGTTCACCGCCTCCTGTATATCCGTGGCCCAGTCGCCACCCTGCACGGCGGAATCGATCTTCGTGATTGTCACATCCTGATTCACATGGCCGTCGGGGCTCACCATATAGGTCGAGAAAATCGCCTTGCCCGAATTCTCCGCTCCCGTGAGGAAATCCAGGATCTCCTGCTTGCCGCGTATCATGCGGGCGCGCATCAGGCGCGGATCGGTGATACCCTCCTCACGGCAGACACGCTCCCAATACCCCGGCGCAATCGAGATCTGATACTTCAGCGGAGCCGAATTTCGCAGCTTCGCCTCCTTCGCCACCCCGATGAGCCGCTTGATGTCGTACCACTTCCCCTTGAAAAGCGCCCCGTAATAGGGTATGGGGTAATACGTATTGTCGACCGTAGGGATGCGCGTCACGATAGCGTACTTGGCCGGAGCGCCGGGGCGGCGCAGCCGCTCCGACAGGTCGCCGAACGGATCGTGGGCGTCGAGCAGTTCCAGCGTCTCGATCTCACCGTCCACCGGAGGCGACGCATTGCGCCACTGCGCGTAATGCAGGCGCGGGATGCGTCCCGTGGCATCGGCCGGAGCAAACCGGCAGTAACATGCCTCCTTGCGGCGGATCTGGGCGATGCGCCGGCGGTCGGCCGAAAGGATGATCACCGACACGGCAAACCCGAAATACTTGAAATCACGGGCCACACCCATGAAATAAGAGGCCATGTCATTGCGTTCGAAAAAATCCTCCACCTCGCGGCGCACCGACGCACCCGAAGCGGCAGAAGTGTCATACTGCAGGCCGGCTCCATAGAGCACCTCCGCGTTAAACTCCATGCAGGTCGACATCGTCTCATCCGAATCGATATGGCTCATCACCGAATAGGGCATACGGTTGTCGGTGCCCCAGGGCATGATCGTGACCGAATCGGTCACAGTCATCGGGAGCACCTCCCCCTGTTCGAGAAACACCGAATTTGGCGGCGTAGTGAACACCGCCGAAGCCTTGCACCCCGGCACCTCCATCACATCCATCGCATACAGCGGATACTGCGGAGAGCCGGCGCCGTTGCCGGGTCTGTACTTTTTCATTTTTTACCGAGAAGAGATTATTAAAAGAGAGAGAGAGGGATTCAGATAAACACCTCCAGATCATCGATGCCGATGATAAGGATATCGCGGATGCGGCGTATCTGGCCCGAACGCAGCAGGCGCACATTGCGCCACGGCTGTTTCGGGGGATGCGCCAGCCCCACACACTCCTCATACACACGCAACTCACCCTTGGCGGTGAGCACGCGCAGCGTCACCGGTTTGCCCGAATTGAGCATCTGCAGCGCCTGCTTGAGATGAATCGAATCCATAATATTTTCATTAATTCAGATTACAGGGAATAAAGTTACACCGGAGGCGGCGCAGCCGCAAGTACACGTTTCAGGGGTGCGGAGTCGCGGCGGGAGGTGTGGCGGCGGTGCGTCAGTCATACGGCTCCGAGAACTGCGCCGAATGTATGCGCCCCGACACCTCGGGCCAGTCCCACGGGCGCACCGGCGCGGCGAGCCGGAACGTGAGTTTCGGAGTCACCGCCTGGTCGGGATCCGGATCGCCCGTCAGTTCGGCCGAAGCGATGCGGATCCGCTGCGCCGCGCTCCATGAGCCGTCGGAGCGCAGCTCCTTCCACGTCACCGACTGACTCTCGGCGATCGCCTCCAGCCGGCTCAGCTCCACCGGTCCCATCGGAGGGAACTGCGCCGTATACTCCACCACCGACTCGCGGTCATAGTCGCGCAGCTGGCGCCCGATAAGCGTCAGCGCCGCCTTCACCGTATTCTTACGGCTCACCGAGGCCGTGCAGCACATCCACTCCGAAAAACCGAACTCGTTAAGAAACGAAAACTGCGCGTTACCCTCCGGCAGCGCATACACATCGATGCGCCTGCGCCCGGCCCTTATCGACGTAAGGAGCGGCACGCACCCCTGGGGCACCGTAGCGGCCCGCATGTCGGCATACACCGGATATGAGGTCACATACCCGCCGCTCTGCACGTCACGGGCCGTCACCACCTCCCCCGTATCGCCCAGCGTGCCGTCGGGCTGCCGATAGAACGTGCGCTGCGTCATGGTCACCTTCTCCCCCGGCAGCAACAGCATCGGGAGCTGCATCCGCTCTCCCGGGCGTAGATAGAGGCGCTCGGCCAGCGTCATGAAATGCGTGGCCGCAAACTCCTCCGGAGCCGACGCGAAGCTCCGCGTGCGGTGCAGCAGCGGAATCGACACCGACTCCGCCACCTGCGGGCGCCCCGTCTGCACCGTGCCCGAGGCATCGAGGCGCAGCGTATGCACCCCCACGCTCAGCCTCCGGCACTCCTCATCCAGCATATCGGCCAGCACGGCCGACACGCGCCCCGCCGCGTCGGCAGTCAGCCGGAGCGCCGTCAGTTCGCGCCCGTCGATACTCACCGAAAGCGAGAGCACCGAGCCGGCCACCACCGTAGCCGAATAATCGGGCACCGCATCGGCCCATGTCAGTCGGCCCCCGAGGGCCGTAATCGTAGCGTCAGTCATATCATGTCATAGATAAATCTTATCAGAAGATGCCCGAAAGCGAGAGAGCCGCCCCCGAAGACTGCGGGAACTTCTCGCACCCGATGAAAAGCGTGTCGAACGCATCGGTGCCGTCGGTGCGGTGCTCGAGCAGGTTTTCCTCATTCTCGGCCAGTTTCTCACCCCCCTTGTACTTCCTGAATCCGTTGCGCCCGCGCTCCACTCCGGCCGACTGGATGGCCAGCAGCAGGTCATCGTTGTTCTGGCGGTTGAAATACGGCGTCAGGCGCCTCCTTCCGGCGAACGCCTCATTAATCAGCAGATACTTCTCATGGTGGCGCATCGGCGAACCGATATAGACCTTGTCCACCCTCCAGCCGTGGCGCTCAAACTCACGGCAGACCACCCACTGGAAATCCTGCTGATTGACCGCGTAATTCTGCCCGATGGCCGTAGAGTCGTAATAAAACACCACCCGCTTCTCGCGGTGGCGCTCATAATAGCGGCAGAAATCGGCCACCAGTTCCGGAATCTTGCGCTCGAACTTCGTAAAAAACGACTTCACCACATTCAGCCTCCCCGTGGCCGCATCCGGCTGACCGGCCACGATCCAGTTGATGTTGGCGTTATAGTCCATCCCGATGCAGATGGGAGCGTCGGGATCCACATCCGCGTCACCCTCGGCCCCGAAATCGGCCGAATAATCGCCACGCTGAAAGCGGGCCTCCAGAAACGCCATATCCGAAGCGTCATACTTATGATGCTCCCGCATCGAAGAGTAAAAACCGTCCTTCACCATCCCCACGCGGCGGCACAGGATCGAGGTCTGGAACGTCAGCGGCGTCAGGTCGCGTTTCATCTGGCGGATGTAATTCTCGCCGAGCAGATTGAGATTCTCGATCGTGCTGCACTCCTGGTAATACACCGCCACCGAGCGCAGTTTGTTGATACGGGCATTGAGCGAGCGGCGGTGGCCTTCGAGATAGGGGGGAGGCTCCACACCCTTGCGGCGCATCTCCTCGATGCGCGTGCGGATGCGCCACTCCTCATACACGCCGGCCTTGATGGCCTCGATCACCTCCGGATCCATCTGCTCACGGTAATTCAGGAACCATGAGCCGCGCTGCGTCTGCGGCATATCCGAAAGGATCAGCATCGAATGATTGTAGTAACATCCGGAGAAGCGGTCGCGCGCGCCACCGTTGGCCGGAAGCGTCTCCTGCTTCAGTTTCGCGTGGTCGATAAACCGCGCCTCATCGATCAGCAGCCACGACAGGGTCAGACCGTTGGCCGTGCCGGGGCGGTCCTGCGAGATGATCACCGCCACCGAACCGTTGCGGAACCGTATGCAATGCTCATTGTCGAGCGGGTCGCGGATCGGTCGGGCAAACCCCTTCGGGGGAGTCTTGCCCACCACATAATCGCGCCCCTCGCGGTAGTCCCATCGGGTCCAGGCGGCCAGCAGCCCGGGGATGGTGTTGGTCAGGCCGTGTTTGAACGTAGGCACCACGATCCCCCCCGTCGAGCCGGGCATGCGCTGCATGTTGCGCAGCATGAACGGGGCGGCCACCGAGTCGGTCTTACCCGTGCGGCGTCCGGCCACCAGCACCGTCGTGTTGGCGCCGATCAGCTGACAGAGGAGCTGCGGGCGGTTGAAGTATACCTGTTTCATGTATTATCGGGAGTGGCGGGGATATCCCGGAGGTCGGCTTCCTCGTAGGTGATATCCTCG
>CAMWRH010000097.1 GCA_947176605.1 uncultured Porphyromonadaceae bacterium | reverse complement strand
GTCGCGACCGCCGCAGGAGAAATTAGGAGGGAGGAATTAGGTTTTAGGCTTTAGGGTTTAGGGGCGTCCGGCCTTGACCTTCGGGTGATTGCGTTTCCGCAGATTTGCCGGCGGCGGATAGCGCGAGGTGCCCGTCCTCAAACCCGACGCAGGCCGTGCCACCATGCCGCAATGAGCCGAAAAGGATCTCGCGCATAAGCAGCGGTTTGAGCTGCGAGGTGATGACGCGGTCGATCTCACGCGCACCGTATTCGCGGGTGAATCCCTCCTCCAGCAGATATTCACGGGCCTCGGCGGAGAGCGTGAGTGTCACCTTCTTCGCATCGAGCATGGTGCGGAGCTGGGAGAGTTTCTTATCGAGTATGAGCGATGCCATATGGCGGTCCATATCGTTGAATATCACGCTGGCGGTAAGTCGGTTGAGAAATTCCGGCTTAAATGTGCGCTTCACCTCGCGCATCATCGCGTCGCCTGCGGTGACGCGGCTCCCGAATCCCACACTTGCCTGCGAGGCATACTGCGCTCCGGCATTGGAGGTCATGATCAGCACCACATTGCGGAAGTCGGCCCGGTTACCCTTATTATCGGTCAGGCGTGCATAGTCCATCACCTGGAGCAGGATGTTGTAGATGTCAGCGTGAGCCTTTTCAAGTTCGTCGAGCAGCAGCACGCAGTCGGGGTTCTTGCGGATTGCGTCGGTGAGCAGTCCGCCGTCCTCATACCCCACATACCCGGCCGGAGCGCCGATCAGTTTCGCCACGGTATGCTTTTCGGTGTATTCGCTCATATCGAAACGCACCAGCTCGACACCCAATTCCCGGGCCAGCACCTTCGCCACCTCCGTCTTCCCCACACCCGTGGGGCCCACGAACAGAAGCGAAGCCAGAGGTTTCGACTCATCCGTCAGTCCGGCCTTGGCCATCATCACCGATTCCGCCACACGGCGCACCGCCTCATCCTGGCCGTAGATACTGGCCGAGATGCGCTCCGGGAGCGATTCGAGCTGCTGCGTATCGTCGGGCGACTGCACGGCCAGAGTGTCGACCTTGCAGATCTTGGCCAGAATCTCCGATACGGTGGCGATGTCAACCGTCTGCTCACCCTCCGGCAGCGGATGGATGGCCCGGTAGGCACCTGCCTCGTCGAGCAGGTCGATGGCCTTGTCGGGGAGGAAGCGCTCATTGATATGGCGTGCGCTCATCGTTACGGCATATTCGATGGTGGCATCGGGATACACCACACCGTGAAACTCCTCATATACCCCCTTCAGCTGCTTCAGGATATTGATGGCTTCCTCTACCGAAGGTTCCGGCACATCGATCTGGCGGAAGCGGCGGCTCAGCCCCTTGCTGCGGGCGAAGTGGCGCTTATACTCGTCATAGGTAGTGGAACCGATGAACCGGAGGCGCCCGTCTTCGAGGTAGGGCTTGAGCATATTGGCAAGATCCATCGAACTTTCGCCTACCGCTCCGGTCCCCACAAGATTGTGGATCTCATCGATATAGAGTATGGCGTTACCCTCGGAGGCTGCTCCGTCGAGTATCTGCTTAAGGCGTTTTTCCAGTTCGCCACGGAACTGGGTGCCTGCCAGCAGCGACGACAGGTCGATCTGATATATGCGGGCATTGCGGAGCGTCGGAGGCACCTTCCCGTCGTTGACAAGGCGTGCCAGACCGTATACGAGGGCCGTTTTGCCCACACCCGGTTCCCCCACATGGATGGGATTGTTCTTATCCTTGCGGCAGAGCACATGGATGGTGCGGGCCAGTTCTTCGTCGCGTCCGATGAGCGGATTGCGCCCGGAGAGGGAATCGTTGACACACGTCACGAGCTGACGCCAAGAGTCGCTGCGCTCCTCCTTGCGGCGGGGTGTATCTTCATCCGCGTGATCAATGCCGTCAGCGGTCAGCGTGCAGGTGAATGATGAATCCTCATCACCCCCTTCGTATTGATCCGGGAAGTATGAGGCGAGATTGTATAGAAATACGGTCATGAACTCTCCCGTATCTCCGCCGATGGCATCCTGAAGGAGCCAGGCGGCAGTATTGTCGGGCAGATGGAGCAGCGCACTTACGAGGTGCTCGGGCATCACCGTGTCGCGTCCGGCATTCGTGGCGGCATCGGAAGCGGCTTCAAGCAGCGTCATGAGCTGGAAGGAGGAGTATACGAAATACCGCTCCATCGCGGCATTGTCGTCAGAGGTGCCGGAGGTGTCCGGGGAGGGGTCGGGGAGGCGGTCCATCTCTTCGAGACATGCATCGGTCTTTGACACCAGCTCCTCCGGGTCGGCACCGAGTTCGTCAAGAGTCTCGCAGAACGGCTCGCACTCCCGGAGCAGCGCGGCAAGCAGATGCTCGGGAGTGACGTATTCATGATTCATGTCGATGGCGAGATGGTTCATCCTGTACATCACCCTGTCGAGCAATGTGCTGAAAGTGGGGACTTGTTCCATTTCTTAGGGTCGTTTATTCCGGTTCGATGGTGATTCTGAGGGGAAATCCCTGCGCGCGGGCCATTTCGGTGGCGCGCATGGTGCGGGTCTTCGCCATGTCGTAGGTGTATGTGCCTACGGTGGCCTTCCCTTTGTGGTGCACGTCGAGCATGAAGCTATAGGCATCATGCAGGGATTTAAGGAATACCTTGGTGAGCACCTCAATCACGAAATCCATCGTGGTGAAGTCGTCGTTATGAAACACGACCTTGTACTTTTGCGGTTCGCGTATGCGGGTCTTGCTGGATAAAGAAGTCTGTTGATTTCCCATGATTTTGCAAATATAACGAAAAAAGCCGGTTCTGCGCTCTGCGGCGACTGAAAAAAAGGTGAAGTATTGTTTGTATATTTCAGTATGCCGTGTTATCTTTGTAGAGCCGATAATGATGCGGGCGCAATCGGTTTACATCCGCACCCTATACGGTATATATCGGTAAAGAGATAAAAGTAAACGGGAATCAGCAGGATTCAGCCGGATCCGTATCGCTTTCTCCCGTCAATGGTAAGTAAGTGTTCAATTTTAATTTATACAATATGCGGTAAAAAAGAAGCCGCCGATTGTATAAAAAGGGTTCTGTTCACTTGCTATGGTTTAAATTTGAACACTTGCTTATATATTATACAAATAGTGATACAATGGATGAGATGTTATTAATATTAATGGCGTTAATGGTGGTGTTGGCTATTATCTGCGGATTCATCATTTGCGAGTTTATAACCGAACGCAGGAATGCGCGCAGTGCCCTCGAACGGTCGCGCCGTGCGAAGGCGTCCGGTAGGAGCGGCGGCACCCCCCCCGCAGAGTCGCAGGAGAAACCGAAGCCCGACACCGTCGGGCTGATGCTGCGCACGCTGCGCGCCATCGGTTGCCAGCCGGAACTGCAGGATGACGGTGAGGTAGAGGTGAAATACCAGGGGGAGAACTTCGTCGTGATATTCGGTGGGGTAGAGGTAAGGATCTGGGATCCGGGATGGTCGCAGATCCGCTCCGACGATCCCGACCTGCCGCAGGTGCGCGAGGCGGTGAACAAGACCAATTTCAGTTACGGCACGACCGTAGTGATGACAGCCCCCGACAAGGATGGGATGATATGGTTTCACACGCGGCGCGACTTCCTTTTCCACGAGTCGTTCCCCGACAACGAGGGGTTCCTGAAAAACGTGCTCGAATCCTTCTTCCGCACCAAGGAGGAGGTGCGCGGCAACTTCACGGAGATGCGCCGCAACAGCACCGATGCCGCCTCTCCGCATCCCGACATGGTGCGCTTCACCAACCTGAACTGACCCCTGCAAACTGACCCCTGAACCGGGGAAGGGCATTTTCATTTTTGTATATGGAAATTATCAACAACGTAAACAAGACGCTTAAAGACGATATGCTCGTCACCTTGCGCTCCGGCTCCAAGGTGGCTATCGCCGCATCCTGTTTCTCAATCTATGCCTTTCAGGAACTGAAAGAGCAGTTGTCGGATATTTCCGAACTTCGCTTTATCTTTACTTCCCCTTCTTTCGTCACCGAAAAGGCCGATAAGCAAAAACGTGAGTTTTATATTCCCCGTCTTAACCGTGAACGCGACCTCTATGGCTCGGAGTTTGAAATCAAACTCCGCAACGAACTTTCCCTGAAAGCCGTAGCCAAAGAGTGCGCTGAATGGATTCGCCGTAAGGTGTGCTTCAAGTCCAACCGCACCAACGCCGGAATACCCCCCATGATTATCGCCGACGATACTTCATATACCGGTGCCGACGGATTTACCTGTGTTGAACTTGGCACTGAACGGGGCAATTACCTTGCCACCGCCATTACCAAGGCGGAGGCTCCTTTCTCGCAGCAGTTCCTCCAGATCTTCAATCAGATCTGGAACGACAGCGAGCAGCTGCAAGTCGTCACGGAACAGGTGCTCGACAACATCACCAACGCTTACAAGGAAAACTCCCCGGAGTTTATCTATTTTGTTACGCTCTACAATATCTTCAATGAATTTCTTGAAGATATTTCGGAAGATGTGCTGCCGAATGAAGCCACCGGCTTCAAGGAGTCCGTCATCTGGAACAAGCTATACAATTTCCAACGCGACGCAGCTCTCTCCATCATCAGCAAGCTCGAAAAGTACAACGGCTGCATCCTTGCCGACTCCGTGGGTCTCGGCAAGACTTTTACCGCGCTCTCGGTAATCAAGTATTACCAATCGCGCAACAAGAGTATTCTCGTGCTTTGCCCGAAGAAACTCTATGACAACTGGAACACGTTCAAGAGTCCGTATGAAAATAATCCGTTGCTGCGCGACCGCTTCAACTATCATATTTTCTACCATACGGACTTGTCGCGCCGTTATGGCAATTCCAACGGATATGACCTTGAACGTATCAACTGGGGCAACTTCGACCTTGTCGTTATCGACGAAAGCCATAACTTCCGCAACGGTGGCAAAGTCACCACCGACGAAAACGACCAGAATCCGCGAGAGAACCGATATCTCCAGTTGCTCAACCGCGTTATCCGGTCCGGCGTTAAAACGAAAGTGCTTATGTTGTCGGCTACCCCTGTCAACAACCGTTTTAACGACCTCAAAAATCAGCTCGCTCTCGCTTACGAGGGTGAGGCAGACCAAATCAATGCTCTGTTGAACACAACATCGACCATTGATGACATCTTCCGTCAGGCGCAAGCCGCCTTCAACCGTTGGTCTGACCTGCCTGACAGCGAGCGCACCACCAAGGCTTTGCTCGACTCCCTCAGTTTCGACTTCTTCGAAGTCCTTGACAGCGTGACCATAGCACGCTCCCGAAAGCATATCGAGCAATATTATGATACTGCCGACATCGGCAGGTTCCCGACGCGCCTTGCTCCGATTACCCGCCGCCCGGATTTGACCGACTTAAACAGCGCGGTCAACTATAACGATATTTACGAGATTGTCTCCAATCTCAATCTCGCCATTTACACCCCCTCGGATTTCATTCTTCCGAGTATGCGCGACAAGTATTCAAAGGGGGACGGCGATACGTTCTCAAACCTCTCCCGTGCCGGACGCGAGCGAGGCATACGTCGCCTTATGAGCATCAACCTGCTCAAACGCCTTGAAAGTTCGGTCAATTCTTTCCGCCTGACATTATCCCGAATCCAAGAACTGATTTCGGGCACCGTCAACGCCATCGACAACCTCGCCACCGGCGGGAACTCCAATGTGGATGATTTTGACTTCGAGGGAGGTCTCGACTTTGACGGAGGTCTCGACTTTGACGGAGGTCTCGACTTTGACGAACGGAACGACAGTGTCTTCATCGGCGGCAGGAAAACGCAGATTGACCTCCGCGATATGGATTATATTCAGTGGCGCGAGTATCTGCAGGCAGACCTCGATTCGCTGCAGCTCCTTTTGTTCATGCTCGCTGACATAACTCCGCAGCACGACTCCAAACTGCAACAGCTTGTGGCCGATTTGCGCGATAAGTTCAGCAATCCTATCAACGGCACAAACAAAAAGGTTATAATCTTCACCGCCTTTTCAGACACGGCTCTCTATCTCTACGATTACCTCGCACCGCTCATCAAGGAGCGGCACGGTCTGAATACTGCTCTTGTTACCGGCGATGTCGAGGCTCGCTCCACTATCAGACTTCGAGAAAAGCTCGACTTCAACAAAGTGCTTACTTTGTTTTCGCCCGTTTCAAAAGAGCGGGCTACGCTATACCCGAATATTACCGAAGATATTGATGTGCTGATAGCCACAGACTGTATCTCGGAGGGTCAGAACCTCCAGGACTGCGACTATCTCATCAACTATGATATACATTGGAATCCGGTGCGCATCATTCAACGCTTCGGTCGTATTGATCGCATAGGCTCGCGCAACGGGCGTATTCAGCTTGTCAATTACTGGCCGAATATGGATCTTGACGATTACATCAATCTCAAAGGTCGCGTTGAAGCGCGTATGAAAGTGTCGGTTATGACCGCCACCGGCGACGATAACCCCCTTTCAAACGAGGAAAAGGGAGACCTTGAATATCGGCGCAAGCAGCTTGAACGCCTCCAGTCAGAGGTCGTTGACCTCGAAGAAATGAACTCCGGCGTATCAATCATGGACTTGGGCCTGAACGAATTCAGGCTCGACTTGCTCGAATATATCAACCAAGGGCATGACATCGAGCATACGCCGCACGGTCTCCACGCTATTGTTCCGGCTACGGCCGACACCCCTCCGGGGGTCGTGTTCGTCTTGAAGAACCGAAACAATTCCGTGAATATAGACCGCAAGAACAGACTGCATCCGTTCTATATGGTCTATATCGGTCAGGATTCCGAGGTGATTGTAAACCATCTCGAACCCAAAGACCTTCTCGACCGCTTGCGTATGCTCTGCAAAGGGAAGTCGGAGCCTGTCATGGAATTGTGCCGCAAGTTTAACGGTGAGACTCGCGACGGTCAGCGCATGGGTACATACTCCCGGCTTCTCGGCGATGCCATCACCTCGATTGTCAAGGTAAAGGAGCAAAGCGACCTTTTCTCTTTCTTTGAGGGAGACCCCAACGCGCTTTTCGGCAACGAAGTCCGTGGCCTCGATGATTTTGAACTAATCTGTTTCCTCGTAATCAAGTAACGCCATGCTCGGACTACCGCAATCCACAGAAGTCAACCGCCCGATGCCCAAGGCTCAGCTTTATAAAAAGTTTGAGCTGAAACAGGTGCAACGCGACGCTTTCGACGCGGACATCGCCCGTATGGAAATCGTCAACTTCATCGCGCCGCAAACTTTGCCGGGTATTGCCGAGGGCACGGAGGTAAAGGCTGTTTTTGTGGTCGATGTTGAGCTGAAACGCCCTGACTACGACACCAAAAACATCCTCCTTATCGCCAAGCTCATTCCGCATCGCATAATCTTCGCTCTGCGTCATGACGATAAGGTGAGGCTTGCCGTATATCACACCAAGCTATTTACCGCTCCGTGGCAGCCCCTGACGCCTAATGCCTCAAACCTGATACCTCTCAACGGCTTAAACCTCGATGCCGTTTGGCAGAATATCGTTGCTTTTGTCGGTGAACTGGAAGTTGCCGAAGGCAACTCTCTCACCGAACAAATCCGCGTTGACGACGAACGCACGAGGCTCATGCGTCAGATTGAATCATTGGAACGCCAAATGCGATCCATCTCTCAACCTCGCCGTCAACGTGAACTCTATGCACAACTAAAGCTGCTTAAATGTAAAATGCATAATTCATAATGCATAATAAAATGAAGAAAACAGAAGAAAATATCATCGCAGTAAAGAGTAAAGCATTTGCTTTAAGATGTATAAGGCTATACAAGTATCTGTCAAAAGAACATAATGAATTTGTTTTGTCTAAGCAGATGCTACGTAGCGGAACAAGTATAGGTGCAAATGTTAAAGAAGCTATACGAGGTCAATCGAAGGCTGACTTTGGAGCAAAAATGAATATTGCTCTGAAGGAAGCAAGTGAAAATGAGTATTGGCTTGAATTGCTTTACGAATCTGATTATATAAACATCCATGAGTTTGAGAGCATTATCCACGATTGTAGGGAATTGCTTAAGATTCTCACTTCCATAGTAAAATCAACAT
>CAMWRH010000096.1 GCA_947176605.1 uncultured Porphyromonadaceae bacterium | reverse complement strand
GGGTAGAGAGGGGATATGCAGTCCGCGCACAGACAGCTTGGGCTACGCCCAGCTGCCTGTACGGTTAACAGGCCATGAAACCGCTCCGCGGTTATCGCTCCTCCCTCCCAATTCCTCATTCCTAATTCCTCCCTCCTAATTCCAAAAAAAAGAGTGAGGCCGGGAGACTGCGAAGCAGCTCCCGACCTCGGGGGATAGGATGGATTTGGGGAAGTAGCCCATAGCAGAGTCGAACTGCTCTTTAGAGAATGAAAATCTCTCGTCCTAACCGATAGACGAATGGGCCGCCTGTCTTCAAGCTGAGGCGCATGACTGGCGCTTTCGGGTGCCACTCGCGAAGCCGGGGCTTCTGTCGTGACGCTTCGGCGTTTCAAGCCGAAAAAAGGGTGAGCGCCTCACGCTCAAAGTGTTGGGGGTTTATGTCACACACAAACCAAGCCGTATTAACCCAGCTTGTTGATGTGAAGCATCATGCCGCTGCAGAGGTTAGCGGCTTTGTTCTTCGAGATTATGTTCTTTCGGCCCAGACGCTGGAGAAGCGCGCTGACCTTATTGTAAGCCTCGGTAGCCTCGGCCTTGTCGGTGAGCTTGCGAACGTTGCGAACGGCGTTGCGAGCTGTCTTTGCCCAATAGCGGTTCTCAAGTCTTCTTTTCTCCGCCTGGCGAATTCTTTTTAAGGATGATTTATGATTTGCCATCTTAAAAAATCTCTTTCTTTGCTTGTGTTATAAATTGGTAGCCCATAGCAGAGTCGAACTGCTCTTTAGAGAATGAAAATCTCTCGTCCTAACCGATAGACGAATGGGCCACTTTAGTAGCAACTGCCCGCCTTCTCCGAAAGCCGCTCCTTAAAGGGTGCTCTGCGGCGGGGGCATTTTGCGACTGCAAAGTTAAGTAACTTTTTCTACACTTGCAAGTTTTTCGGCAAAATCTTCAAAAAAAATGATGATTTTGTGCTCACGGGCCCCCTCCCCGTCCTCCTCCCGGACCTCAAGTCGGGCCCCAAAAACAAAAATTTCCAAGCTGCGCCGAGTCCGCTGTGCCTCCGGCTCTTCGCGCCGCCCCGGCCTCTGCCCCCTTTCGCGGAATGCGGGGGAAGCCGAAGCTTTCTCAAAGAGACCAAAGCTCCGCAGGGAGGATTTTTCGCGGGCCGGGTGCAAACGATGATGCTTTTTTGCGCGTTTTCTTCAAAAAAATCATTAAATTTGTGTGCATGTTTGTTATACAGGCATCTCTCACCCCCCGGGGCGCCCATGCCGGGGAGTTTTTGTGTTTAATTTAGAAGCTACTCTTATGATTCCGGTATACTGTATCAACATCGGCGAGGAAATCCATGTGGAAGGAGGTCTGCAGCTAATGCAGCTCGCCGTGCGCCTGGCCGACCGGCTCCCCTTCACTCCGATCTGCGCCCACGTCAACAACAAGACCGAAAACCTCTCCTACTGCATCTATGCCCCGAAGCAGGTGGAGTTTCTCGACGCCGATTCCCCCGTCGGGCGCCGCGTCTACGTGCGCTCCCTCTGCATGTTGCTCTACCGCGCCGTGCGCGAGGTGGTGCCCGCCGCACGCCTCCGCATCGAGCACTCCGTCTCCGGCGGATACCTCTGCCACCTCTTCGCCCCCGACGGGAGCCAGATCATCCCCGATGCCCCGATGCTGCAGAGCCTGCTCGCTGTGATGCGTTCGCTCGTGGAGCGCAACCTCCCCTTCGACTTCAAGGAAGCCCCCACCGACAGGGTGATGGAAATCTTCCGCACCCAAGGGCTCGACTCCAAAGTGCAGCTGCTTGAGACACGCGGCGAACTCTACACCTCCTACTATACCCTCGACGGAGTGGCCGACAGCTACTACTCCGCCCTCGCCCCGACCACAGGGTTCATACGCGTGTTCGACCTGCGGCTCTACCACGAAGGCTTCCTCCTGCTCGGCCCCGACCCGGAGAATAAGGATGTGCCCCGCCAGCCGGTGACACAGGAGAAGATGTTTGAGGCCTACAAGAAGCACCTCCTCTTCAACCGCACCATCAAGGTCAGCGACGTAGGCGAACTCAACCATGCCATACAGTGCCGCCACACAGCCGAACTCATCAACGTGGCCGAGGCCATGCACGAATCATTCCTCAGCGACATAGCCGCCGACATAGCCCGCCGCAACCGCGAAGGGGGTGCCCGCGTAGTGCTGCTGGCCGGTCCGTCGTCATCGGGCAAGACCACCACCACCAAGCGCCTGGCCGTGCAGCTCATGACCAAGCTCAAGACCCCGAAGATGATTTCGCTCGACGACTACTTTGTAGACCGCGCCACGACACCGCGCGACGAATCGGGCGACTACGACTACGAATCCCTCTACGCCCTCGACCTCGAGCGCCTCAACTCCGACCTGCGCGACCTGCTGGCCGGACGCCTCATCAACCTCCCCACCTACAGCTTCGAACTCGGCGAGCGCGTGGAGCGCGACCGCCCGCTCCGCCTCGACCCCGACGACGTGCTCCTCATCGAAGGAATCCACGGCCTCAACCCCGAGCTCACCCGCTCCCTCCCGTCGGCCGACATATACAAAGTCTACGTATCCGCCCTCACCTCACTCAGCATCGACGACCATAACTGGATATCCACCACCGACAACCGCCTGCTGCGCCGCATCGTGCGCGACCACAAATACCGCCACACCTCGGCCCTCGACACCCTGCACCGCTGGCCCAGCGTGCGCCGTGGCGAAGAGAAATGGATATTCCCCTTCCAGGAAAACGCCGACGCCACATTCAACTCCTCACTCATCTTCGAACTCGGAGTAATGAAAAACTATGCCGAACCGCTGCTGCGGCAGGTGCCCCACAACAATCCCCTCTACTCCGAGGCCTACCGCCTGCTCAAGCTCCTCGGCTACTTCGAGCCGATCCCGGCCGACCAGATTCCCCCCACATCGCTGCTGCGCGAATTCCTGGGCGGCTCATCCTTCCATTACTGAGCCTCCTGTCGTGGCGTGGACCCCGGAAAATACCTGATTCCCACCGTAGGATTGCGGTCGCGACAGGTCGCGACCCTACGGAATACCCAATCCGCCTACCGCCTAAAACCTAAAGCCTACCGCCTAATTAATGAAAGAGATAACCGACGAAAACATCGATCTCCTCGAAAACATAATCGACAATCACGATGAGGATGCCGCCCGCCGCGAGTTGCGCGACCTCCACCCCGCCGACATCGCCGAACTCCTCGACCGCCTCAGCCTCCGCGAGGCCGAATGGGTGTTCGACCTCCTCGACGACAAAGAGAAACAGGCCGAAGTGCTCATGCTCCTCGATGAGGAAGACCGCAAAAAGATACTCTCCGGCATGGACCCCGAGCAGATCGGCCACTTCATCGACCTGCTCGACACCGACGACGCCGTCGACCTCATCCAGGACCTCGACAAAGAAGACCGCGACGAAGTAATACAGCACATCGACGACATGGAACAGGCCGGCGACATCGTCGACCTCCTCCAATATGACGAAGACACCGCCGGCGGCCTTATGGGCACCGAGATGATCGAAGTCAACGAAAACATGTCGATGCCCGAATGCATCCGCGAGATGCGCCGCCAGGCCGAAGACCTCGACGACATCTACTACGTATACGTAGTCGACGACGACCAGCGCCTAAAAGGGGTGCTCCCGCTGAAGAAGATGGTGACCCACCCCTCGGTAAGCAAGATCAAACACGTCATGGAGAGCGACCCCGTGTCGGTGCGCACCGACACCCCGATCGAGGATGTGGCCATCGACTTCGAGAAATACGACCTTGTGGCAATGCCCGTAGTCGACAGCATCGGCCGCCTTGTGGGGCAGATCACCGTCGACGACGTGATGGACGAAGTCCGCGAACAGTCGGAACGCGACTATCAGCTCGCCTCCGGTATCTCGAGCGACATCGATGCCGCCGACTCCGTATTCGCCCAGACCAAAGCCCGCCTCCCATGGCTCCTGATCGGCATCATCGGCGGTATCGTCAACTCCGTCATCCTCACCGGATTCGAGGCGCAGATAGCCGCCGTCACCGTACTGGCCATCTTTATCCCGCTGATCGGCGGCACCGGCGGCAACGTCGGCGTGCAGGCCTCGGCCATCGTCGTGCAGGGCCTGGCCAACGGCAAACTCGAGCTCCGCAACGCCGGGCGCCAGATAGGGCGCGAAGTCGTGGTGGCCCTCATGAACGCCATAGTCATCTCGGCCACCGTGCTGGCCTACGTGCTCATCACCCAGCCAAGGGCCTACGCCGTGGCATTCGCCGTGGCCGCCTCACTGTTCTGCGTCGTGATATTCGCCACAGTATTCGGCACGATGGTGCCGCTCACCCTCGAGCGACTCAAAATCAACCCCGCACTGGCCACAGGACCCTTCATACAGATCACCAACGACGTCGTGGGTCTGCTCATCTACGTGGCCATGAGCACCTGGATGCTGTCACTTATCCCCCTATGAGCATGAAGACGGAAACACCCCTGATGAAACAGTACGCCGAGATGAAGAAAAAGCATCCCGACGCGATACTCCTCTTCCGCGTAGGCGACTTCTACGAGACATTCTCCGAAGATGCCGTAGCCGCCAGCGAGATACTCGGCATCACCCTCACCCGCCGCGGCAACGGCGCCGCCACATCGGTGGAACTCGCCGGTTTCCCGCATCATGCGCTCGACACCTACCTCCCGAAACTCGTGCGCGCCGGACGCCGCGTGGCCATATGCGAACAGCTCGAAGACCCCAAACTGGCCAAAAAACTGGTGAAGCGCGGCATCACCGAGCTCGTCACCCCCGGCGTCAACCTCAACGACACCACCCTCCCCCCGCGCGAAAACAACTTCCTGGCCGGACTCCACTTCTCCCCTCCCGACCGCCAGGGCAACCTCACCGTAGGCGTGGCCTTCCTCGACCTCACCACCGGAGAATTCCTCTGCTCCCAGGGGAGTCCCGCATTCATCGACAAACTCCTCACCTCCATCTCCCCCCGCGAGACCCTCCGTATGCACGGCACGCGACGCACCTGCGAAAGTCTCTTCCCGATGCATAAGACCGTCTACAACGAGCAGGACGACTGGATCTATACCCCCGAAGCGGCACGCGAAAGGCTCTGCCGGCAGTTTGGCACCGACTCGCTGAAAGGATTCGGTGTCGACCACCTCCCGGAGGCCGTAATCGCCGCCGGATCACTGCTTCATTACCTCGACTTCACCTCCCATACCCACACACGCCACATCACCTCGCTCGGGCGCATCGACTCCGGGGTATACATGCACCTCGACAAATTCACCATGCGCAACCTGGAGCTCCTCCAGCCCGCCACAGAGGGGGGTATGTCGCTTATCGACGTGCTCGACCACACCGTCACCCCCATGGGGTCGCGCCTGCTGAAGCGGCGTGTGGCCATGCCGCTGCTCGACATCAAGAGCATCACCTCGCGTCAGGACTGCGTAGAGCATTTCTTCCGCGATCCCGCCCTGCGGGCCTCCCTCACCGAGCGGCTGCGCCGCGTGGGCGACCTCACCCGCCTGGCCGGGCGCCTGTCGTCGCAGCGCGTCGGACCCAAAGAACTCCAGACCCTCGCCCTCGCTCTGTCGGAAATGGCGATCGTGCGCGGCGAACTGGCCGGAGCCGCCTGTCCTCCCCTCCGCACGCTCGGAGAGTCAATCGACCCCTGCCGCGAGGCCGTGGCCGACATCCGCAATACCATCGCACCCGACCCCCCGGCCACCATCAACCGCCGCAACTTCATCAATGCCGGAGTCAACGCCGAACTCGACCGCCTGCGCGACATCTCCACCAACAGCGAGAAGATGCTCCACGAGATACAGCAGCGCGAAATCGACGCCACCGGCATCCCGTCGCTCAAAATCAGCTACAACAACGTCCACGGCTACTATATCGAAGTGCGCAACACGCATAAGGATAAGGTGCCCGAATCGTGGGTGCGCCGCCAGACTCTGGTCGGAGCCGAGCGCTACATCACCCCCGAGCTCAAAAAGTGTGAGAACGACATACTCAACGCCGGAGAAAACATCGACCTTCTCGAGCGCCAGGAATACATGGCCCTTCTCGAGCGCCTCACGGCCCGCATCGCGGCCATAATGCGCAATGCCGCCGTAGCGGCCGAACTCGACGTATACCTCTCTCTGGCCGACGTGGCCGAGCAGTACCGTTACACACGCCCCGTAATCGACGATTCGCGGGTGCTGAGCATCACCGAAGGGCGCCACCCCGTAATCGAGCGGCGCCTCCCGCCGGGTGAGGCCTACGTGGCCAATACCCTCTCGCTCGACCCCGAGACGCGCCAGATAATGATGATCACCGGACCCAACATGAGCGGTAAGTCGGCCCTCCTGCGCCAGACGGCCCTCATCGCCCTGATGGCACAGACGGGGAGTTTCGTACCCGCCGACGCGGCCCGCATCGGCATAATCGACAAGATCATGACCCGCGTCGGAGCCTCCGACAATATCTCGGCCGGCGAATCCACATTCATGGTGGAGATGAACGAGGCCGCCTCGATACTCAACAACATGTCCGACCGCTCCCTCATCCTCTTCGACGAACTCGGACGCGGCACCTCCACCTACGACGGCATCTCCATCGCCTGGGCCATCGTGGAGCATATACACGAGAACGGACGCGTGCGCCCCAAGACCCTCTTCGCCACCCATTACCACGAACTCAACGAGATGGAGAAGAGTTTCGGCCGCATCGCCAACTACAACGTGTCGGTAAGCGAAATCGACGGCAAGGTCGTATTCATGCGCAAGCTGAAGCCCGGCGGTTCGGAACACAGTTTCGGTATCCACGTGGCCCGTCTGGCGGGAATGCCTCCGGCCATCGTGCGGCGTGCCACCGAAGTGCTGCGCCGCCTCGAAGAGGCCGCCCCGGCTCCCGACAGTATCGCCGGTTCCCCCGGCTCCTCTGCCCCATCCCGGGATGCTGCCGGCTCCGGCCGTGGCGCCGCGAAGGAGACCGCGCCTAAGGTGCGCAAGGCAAAGGTAAAGGATCTTGCACCTGCCGCCACCGATGGCGTGCAGCTATCCATCTTCCAGCTCGACGACCCCCTGCTCTGTCAGATACGCGATCAGCTCCTCGACCTCAGCATCGACACCCTCACCCCCCTGCAGGCCCTGACCAAACTCCACGACCTGCAGACCCTGCTGCGCGGCCACGACTGACGCCCCGCGCCCGGGCCCGGCGGGGCCCGGATACACACATAGAAAGGATATCACACATAGAAAGGATATCACACATAGAGAGGGGGGAGACCCGGGTATTCGGAAACCGGGTCTCCCCCCGAAGCGTTTAAGTAAGAAAAAATTACACTTATGAGCCAGTCAACCGGTCATCTCCTCCTCGACCTCCATACGCATCACCCCGTCCCCCAGCCCGAAGCCATCGTGGCGCTCGACCCCGCGCAGCTCCCCGCCGAAGGGGCATACCCATGTCAGGTATATTCGGTAGGGATCCACCCGTGGTCGCTAACCGGACTCACCCTCCCCGCCGACCGCCTCGAAGCGCTCCGCCGCGCCGCCACGCGCCGGGACGTAGTGGCCATCGGCGAAACCGGTATCGACACCGTCCACCCCGGTTCCGCCCCCATGGCCGGACAGCTCAACGCCTTCCGTCAGCACATAGAGCTAAGCGAAGAGTTGAGGAAACCCCTCGTGATACACTGCGTCAAAGGGCAGGACATCGTCACCGGCGTACGCCGCGACATGCACCCCGTCCAGCCCTGGGCGATACACGGTTTTCGCGGCAAACCGACGGTCATGCGGATGTTTGCCGACCTCGGGATATACATAAGTTTCGGCAAGCAATTCAACCCCGACACCCTCCTTCAGACCCCCGCCGAACTGATTCTCGCCGAGACCGACGACACCCCCGGCCGCATCGAAGACATAATCGGCGCCCTCAACGCCGTGCGCCCCGACATCACCCCCGAGCTCCTCCACGCCAACCTCCTCCGCCTTTTGGGGAATTAGGAATGAGGAGTGAGGAATTAGGAATTTCCCGCGCCCTTCGCGCCTTTCGCGCCCTTCGCGTCCCATCCCGGGGCATCAGGGCGGGCATCAGGGCGGGCATCAAGG
>CAMWRH010000095.1 GCA_947176605.1 uncultured Porphyromonadaceae bacterium | reverse complement strand
ATACCAACACCATGATCCTCTCAAGATACATAACCAAGATAAGTGCCGTGCCGGCCGCCCTGGCCGCCTCGGCACTCCTCTGGGGCTGCGCCGCCGACGACTTCGACCCGGTGCACGACCCCTCCGCCGGATATGACGCCGATACGCAGCTCGTGCTGCGTCTGGCTGTCCCCCAGGGGGAAACTCCGGTGACACGTTCCGTACCAAGCGCCCCGACCAAGCAGGAACTGGCCATCAATGCGCTACATATCCTTATCTTCCCGGCTTCGGGAGGTGAGGCGGTGGTCAACCGCCCCCTGATGATCCCTTCGGAAATGGCCGTGGATCCCGATAAGGGTACGGTGACGTATGAGTTCGGCGGGTTCACTGCCGGTAAAGGTTACAAGATTTTCGTGCTCGGCAATATCCCGCATGACCACCTTTATGCCATCTCGACCGAAGAGGCGCTGCGCAAGTACATCATGGACTACACCGCAGAACTCCCCGAGGCCGGCAATCTGCCGATGGTGTATGAGGAGACCGGGGAAAGCACCTTTGAAATCGATGAGAATCCCACAGCTCCGGTGGTGAAGTCGCTCTCGATGAAGTATGCCTGCGTGAAGATGAAGCTTAACCTCATCTTCGACCGCGATCACACTACTTCGGAGGGGCAGACGGTGGATGCGCTGTATGGCGTAAACGGTTTCAAACCCACCACACTGAAACTGAACCATGTCAGCGAAAAGGCTCCGCTGGTGATCTACGACAATAAGGATGCCGTGGAGGGTGACCGCACGCTCGACCTGCTCGGCAGCGGCGCATACTACACCTCATGGACCGAGACTCCCGACAACGACAAGACCGGCGACGACATCATCACCCTTGGCGAAGAAGCCACCGGCACATTCACCGGATATGCCGACAACTGGCTCTGGCAGCAGACCCTCTATCTCCCCGAGCGCTACACCGCGACCGAAGGGGGACAGATGGAATTCGAACTCGAAGGCACGCTGACCGCCGCCACCGGCGAGGAACTGAACGCCACGGTGAAGTTTGAGGCCGTGACGGTAGGTGTCGACGATAAGGATGAGAATGTAGCGGCCACCGACCTGCCGCGCGGTTCGTATTATGAGTTTATCGGCAAGATCGCAAGCAAGGAGGTGGAAGGGAACCGCCTCAACGCCACAGTTACCCTTAAGGACTGGACGGCTGTAACGCTTCCTGTCGACTTTATCCATACCTACCTCACACTTGACAAGACCACGGCATCGGTAGAGTCGCTTAAGAGCGACTATCTGGTGTACAGCACCGACGGCGAGGGTGGCGTGACATTTGAGTGCGAGACCACGCTGCAGGACAAATCGATCCTCATCGGTACGCCGAAATACAATCCTCAGTACGGTTATTATATCGAACTGACGGTAAACCCCTCCGTCGACGTGACGCTGCTCAGCGCTGCCGAGGCCGAGGGCACCGCCACATGCTGGGTAGTGGCCGGCAATATCCGCAAGAAAGTGGAAGTGGACTACAACATCACCCCCTTCTTCGAGATCACCCCGACCGAGCGCACCATCGCCTATCAGGATGGTGCCGACAACGTGACCTACTTCACCTACCGCACCAACCTCGGCGGCATCAAGCTGACAGATGCCAACGGCAACCAGATAATCGGTCCCGGTGCTTCCAACGGATATGTCAGCAACTCCGGCACATCGCAGCTGTCGGTAAGCCTTGACGGCGGCATATCCTACACCTCCCCGACAGGCGAACTCGTGATGAAGGCCACCAATAATCCGGGCAGTACTGCTACCCATAACTTCTATGCAGAGCCGGTAAAGAGTTCTGCAACGACACGTATCACTCCGACGCTGCTGACCGTCAATGTGCAGCCTCCGTTGACTACCTATGTAATCAACTTCCGCGCCATTAATGACTATGCGTATACTAATAAAGACTCGGAAGGCCATGCTACTGAATTTCTCAACGCGCTGACCTATAAACTTCCTGTCGAAGGAGGCTCCAGCAACTGGATTGACTTCTGGAATGAATCTACCAGCGCTGACGCTAATTCTCATTGCCATATCTATATCTACAATCAATATGGCAACAATGCTGATTTCAGTAATACCGACGCTATGCCGGTGTGTCAGTTTACAGGATATGACACCAATGAGACTTCTCGGATGTCGCGTGATAATAATAATCCCGGTTGGTATAGCTTTAAACTTGGAAAAGAGAAAGAGGGCAACTGGATTAGAACTGAGGGCATTTCAGATGAAATGAAGGAAAAGTATACTTTACCTGTGCCCGGAGAGACCCTCATGATATTCCATGACAAATCCGGAAACGGTAATACCATCCACCGTCTGGCTCACTCAAATGAGGCCGGTGTGCCGTTAGGTGCATTTGCCGACGGTGAGGGTTGGACGCTGTATGACCCGTTGAGGGAACCCAAATACACTACCTATGATGACAAACCGCTGGTGGAGGACGTGGAATATGTAATATACTCCGATGTCAAGATGACCGGCTGGGAACATAAATACGGTACTTGGGATGGCAATCAGAACAAGCGTATCAAGATGTACGCCAATCAGTGGGCACCCTCAACCTCCTCACAGAATGTGATTGAAAAGGGTTACTATAAAAACGTGCTTCACTTCAAGGCTGTACACGGCGAATACGACAAGGCCATCACCATTAATTTCGATGATCCGAATGCCACATCCGTAACCATTACAACCATCAAAAACCATAAGGTCTGGCTTGAAACATATGGATGGGATGGTGACCCGCAAATCAAATTCCGTAAATCCGATGGCAGCGATGAGATTACTGAGCCAGCTATGAATTTTATCGCGGAGCTTGGCAGTGGTGCGGACAAGCGTTGGTGGTTTGAGGTTCCGGAGGGCTACCATGACGGGGAAGTCTATTTCGCAGATAGTAAGGGACAAAACGGAATGGGATGGTTCAAAATCACATCCGAACATAATTACATTGCCTATTCCAATAATTCAAGCCAAATCTTTGATGATACCGATGACGGCAGAAAACAAATAATCGGTTCTCCTTATGTAGAAACAACTACAACGAAGGAGTCGATTCAGTCCCAGCTCTTCGACGGCGACAACTGGACGGTGGGCACGTTCAACTCGCAGACCGGCGTATGGTCGCAGGGTGCCCCTAACTAAGACCTTTGCGGAGAAGGCCTCCGGGCCTTCTCCTTTATACCTACTCTTTTCAGATACGATTAAATCATGAAACTCAACAGATATTTCAAATGGATGCTCGGAGCCTCCCTGCTCCTCTCGGGCTGCGCCGATGACGATTTCATCGACCGCTCCCAGATCTGGGACGGCAATATCCCCGATAATCTGACGCTGACGCTGACTATCCCGGACCCGGAAATCGTGGCGCTCGGCAATACGAGAGGCGCTGACGGTCCGATAGAGCGCGTGACGCTTATGCAGTATGACACCGACGGAAAGTGGCTCGGCAATATAGCTTTCGAGGATGCCGACCTTAAATCCGACGGAGATACATGGCAACTGACCGCCACTCTCGATAAGTCAACCCGTTCGCTGCAGGTTGTGGCCAACTACGACGTGGCCGACTCGGATGAAAATCCGGCCTCCCTCACTACGGATGCCGACTATCTCAACCCGTATATGGGGAAAGCCACAAAGGGTGGCTACAACGGTCCGGTGCTCTGGTCTGACGTGGAACTCGGCGAACTCCTCAGCGGCAACGAATACACCCCCACCATCGCACTGCAGCGTCAGGCCGCCAAACTGACGGTGGAGGTGGAGGATGACGCCGATTTCTCGCTGACCGGTTTCATGGTCTATGGCATGGCCGAGGAAGGTTGTGTGGCTCCACTCGCCGCTAATGTCAAAAGCGGTGCGCCCACAATTCCCGCCTCTGTAAGCGGTACATATCAATCCGACATGATGACGGATACCGACGGCACGCTCTATTTCTTTGAGACTGCCGCCGAGGATGCCGACAAGAACCCTACGGCCCGCGTAATCGTAAAGGGTACGTATGAGGGTAAGGAGTACTACTATGTGGCCGCTTTCCGCACCCGCGAGGCTACCCTCGACGAGGGGGCTTCGGAGACTCCCGGCTACTACAAATACACCGGTATCCCGGTGCTGCGCAACCACTGGTATACGCTGACCGTGGAGAAGGTGCGTGCCACAGGCTGGAACACCCTCGAAGAGGCCTACACCGCCATGCCCGACAACCGCGCCACCATCGTGCTGCGCGACCAGACAGCCAACGTGACCGACATGATCGCTACCCGCGACTACATGCTCGGCGTGAGCGGCGAGGTTGAGGCGGAATGGGACGGCACGGCCGATTTCACGGTGGTGACCAAGTATGCGGCCAACATCGATGAGGCCGCACAGAACAAACTTCCCGTGCACCTCACCACCAATGACGACTGGATCCTGATTTCTGAACAGGACGCCGAACTCGTAATCGGCAACAGCACGCATGACTATCAGATCACACTCGCTCCGAACTCCGTCTCTACCGATGAGCGCGTGGGTGAGATTACTGTGACACTCGGCAAACTTACGCGCACTGTGAAGGTGGTGCAGAAGGGTCGTCCGCTGCGCCGCGAACGTACCGCCGAAATCTACGGCCTTACCGGCCTTACCGACGGCACACACTATTATGAATGGATTGACGGCAAAGGCACGGAACCCGCTCCGCAGGGTCTGCAGGATGATGAGAACCGTGGCGAAAACCGCAAGGACGCACTGATCTTCGCAGCCGTACCGGCCTACACCATCTACTATAAGATACCGGTATCGGAAGGTGATAAGTCCTGCACCATCACCGGTGGCGATACATCGGCATTTACAGTAACCAAAGACGGCAGCTACTACGTAGTGGAAGCCACCACCACCGACAAGCCCAATATCGCAAAGGCAGAGATGACGATTGTCAACGTGGACGATGCCGTAATCAAGTACGACCTCCTGCAGACGGGATATTTCCACAAGCTTGACGGTCAGTATCAGGCTACCGCACCGGGCGTGCGCACCGGTTGGTTCTATTATGAGGTGGTGAAGTTTGACGGTGGTTACTCGGACGGCATGTATGTGCTCGACCGTAACCTCGGCGCTGCCTCCAACGCCTCCTACGACCCCACCAACATCCACTACACCGAAGAGGATATGGAGGCCATCGGCGGTTACTTCGAGGTGCTTGACCGTGCAAACGACCTCACCGACAAAGCGAACAATACATCACGCCTCGCGCCCAAAACCATCACCAACAATCTCGGAATGCACTACACTGCCGGCAGCTTTATGGTGATGAGTGAGAACGAGCTGAAGAACATCGGTCTGCAGAATGACAGAAATATGGGTGCCGGTTCGGTGGCTCTCTCCGTCAATGCGGGTGAGGTGGCCAACAGCCGCATCTATATCCCGGCAGCCGGCTACTATTACGGCACAACCTATCGAAACGACCTGCACGTCAACCTCTGGACGCGCACCTGGCTGGGTGGCACACAGGGTCTGACAAGCACCGATGATGAATACGGACTCAACTACCGCGTACTCGACATCGTAGGCGGCAAGGTAAGCTACAGCGGTCTGCGCGTCAGCTCCGGCAGCGGCGCCACCATCAAAGAGAACCTCCTGCGCTACCTCCCGCTGCGCCTCGTATGGCGCCCCGCAGGCAGAAGCGGCGATGCAAGTGACGTAGGCGACTACGTAGGCGGCGGCGACGACAACAAATCAATCACCATCTATGCCAAGGATGTCTCCAACTGGAGAGCTCATAGCAGTATCAAGCTTTACAGCTGGGACGGCTCTACTAAAAATGCAGATTGGCCAGGCATAGAAATGGAAAGCGTCAGCAGCTACAAGGGTGAAACCGGCTGGTACACATATACAATTGATGATAAAAATAAATATACTTACATCATTGTTTCTAATGCTGCCAACGACAAGGACAACGACAAAAAGCAGACCGGAGACATAAATCTTGCCAACTACTGCAAGAATTATCCGTCAGCTACAGCCTTTGAGGTCACCCTGAACTCTAATGTGACTACCCTGACTCCCGCCACCGGCGGCGACACCCCGACCCCGACGACCCGCTCGGCCATCACCATCATGCTCCGCAACGAGGCAGGTGCCACCAGCATTGCCAATTCCGGTTTCCGCGTTTACAGCAGCACCGGATCGCAGGTAGGCAGCAACTATGTCTGGGGCGAAAGCAACAAGGTGATGTATGACGGCAACCAGTATCTCAAGGTTGAACTGACATCGGGCAATGACCTGCTTGAAGCGCTCAACAATGAAGGTACGATCCAATTCTACGGTCTTGGTGATGGCACGACGAAGTTCAATCAGATTTCAGCCAACGCCACCGACGGAGCCTTCTTCTACACCTACAAGAGCAACGGTGTAAGCTACGTCACCAAGGCAACCTCCGCCAGCGTCGCCACCACTCCCGGCTGGACCGGCGGGGGCGACACCCCGAGCGATCAGGTAACTTACCGTATCTATTGGAAGTATGATTCCAGCAACTTCTGCGGTCTCAATATTTACAATAATGATGGTGGATACTTAGGCATCAATACTCTTTATAGTAATTGGCCCTCTGAAATGTCGGTCGGAACAAACGCTAAATTCAAGCAGTATGACAATAACACAGACTATGCTTATGTAGAATACACCACAACCAAACTTGGCGGTAGTGATTGGATTAAAGTAGAGTCCAGGAAGTCCGATAACGGTTATGGTGGAAATGATGGGACTAAGCAAATCTACGGCAATGACTTCAACGTTGTGGATGGTATCTACTCCTATACTCTGACTGCACCCGGTCAGGGTAATAGCGGCGCTCCTGCTGCCGGAGGTTCCTCGGGTTCTACAATTACGGCTCCGGACGGTCAGATAGTTGTGTATTGCTACAATGATGCCAATTGGCCCAGAATTGACATGCAGTATCAATATGATAATAGTAACAACGGATGGCCAGGAACTGAAATGAAATTGGTGCCCGGCAGTTCAAATCTCTACTATGCGTTTGCACCGAAAGGCTGTACGCAGATCGGATTCAGCAACAACACGTCTGATTTCAAATACTCGAAAGGGACGTTTAACACCGACACCTATTTCTCGAACTCAGATGGGAACTCACTCTCCGGTCCGAGAAACGCACCTCGCCGCAACACTGCAAGAAGATAACCCTCAATGACACCCACCGGGCGGACGCACCGCAAGTGCGCCCGCCCGCACATTACACGATCCCCGGCCAGTCAACAGCGCCACCCACCACTACTTACAAACCAAACCACCGGTGGCGATGTTGACTGACCGGGGACTTCTGTGACGCTCCGGCACGCCTTGATGCCCGCCTTGATGGCCGCCTTGATGGCCGCCTTGATACCCGGGGGTAGACGCGAAGGGCGAGTGTTAATTTGCGTTAGATTGTTGCTTTTCTCAACGATATGATGTAAATTTGCACCGAAGTATTGCCTTGCCGCACCCAACGGCAACGCCCTCCCGTTACTTTAATACTCTATGTCTATGAATAAACCTCACAAACTCCTCGCAGAAAAACTTCTCCACATCAGCGCTATCAAACTGCAGCCGGAGTCGCCGTTCGTCTGGGCGTCGGGCTGGAACTCTCCCATCTATACCGACAACCGTATCATCCTATCATACCCCGACGTGCGCAATTTCGTCAAGGTGGAACTCGCACGCACCATCCTCGAACATTATCCGGAAGCCAACGCCATCGCCGGTGTGGCTACGGGTGCCATCGCCATCGGCGCTATCGTGGCCGATGCGCTGGGACTCCCTTATGTGTATGTGCGCCACACGCCGAAGGACCACGGTCTGGAAAACATGATCGAAGGTAATCTCCGTCCCGGTTCGAAGGTGGTGATCGTGGAGGATATCGTCTCTACGGGCGCTTCTTCGCTTAAGGCGGTCGACGCGGTGCAGATGGCCGGCTGCGATGTGGTAGGGATGACCTGCCTCTTCAATTTCCAGTTCCCGGAGGCCGTGAAACGCATCTCCGATGCCAATCTCTCCATGGCTCCGCTCCTCACCTACAGCGAGATGCTCGAAGTAGCCTCCGAAATCGACTACATCTCCCCCGCCGAACTCGAGACGCTCCGCCAGTGGCGCGAAGACCCCGCCGCCTGGACCCCGGAGACTTACT
>CAMWRH010000094.1 GCA_947176605.1 uncultured Porphyromonadaceae bacterium | reverse complement strand
CCTAAAGCCTAAGACCTAAAGCCTAAGACCTAAAGCCCAATTCCTAATTCCTCCCTCCAAATTCCTAATTCCAAAAACCTTTAAATCTCACACCACTATGAAAAATTCAGTACTTCGCGCTGTCAGAAGAGCTTCCGCTCTCGCAGCCATCGCACTCGCCACAGCATTCTGCGCATCAGCCCAGAGCTATGAGTTCAAACCTATCAAGGGGTTCCAGGACGCCACCAACGACCAGCTGGAAGCATTCCTCGAATCCACCGTGCCGATGAAGACCCGCAAGGTGGCCGTATTCGACTGCGACGGCACTCTCTTCGGGCAGGCTCCATACTATCTGGCCGACGAGGCCCTCTACGACTACGCCAAGCGCAACTACGAGGGTAAGACCGACTCTCTGTCGGTGGCAAAGATGAAAATCGTCGACCAGCTGCTGCACGGCGATAACGTCGGTGTCGACTTCGTGCAGAACCGCGTGCGCTTCCTCTCCGGCCTGACCGCCGATGAGATCCAGGCCATGGGGAATGACATGTTCCATCAGAAGTTCCAGAACAAGATGTATCCCGAGATGAAGGCCCTTATCGCCAATCTTGAGAATTTCGGTTTTGAGGTATGGATACTCTCCGCATCCCCCGAACTGCTGTATCAGCGTTTCTGCGCCGAGCAGCTCGGTCTGCCCGAGGACCGCATCCTTGGCGTGAAGTCGCGCATCGCCGAGGGGAACATAGCCACCGACGAGCTCGTATATCCCGTATCGCAGGATGAAGGTAAGGCCGACGTGGTGCGCACCTTCATCAAGGCAGATCCCCTCTTCGTGGGAGGCAACTCCCGTGGCGACCTGGAAATGATGAACACCTCCGTAGGTCTGAAGATAATGATCAATCCCGATGACACGAAACCAGAAAAGGTGGCCGACGGCAAGACCCTCAAGCAGTACTGGACCGATGATCCGCGCTGCATCGTAGAGTATTGCAACGATGTGCCGGTCGAGGGTATCGAATACGTCACCGAGGAATGGGGCGTGAAGAACAATGCCACCAATGCCAAACCTTCGCAGACCGTAATCAACTACTGATTTCCAGCCTGCGTGCCATCGCTGCCGGGAGAGCCGGCTCGCACCCCGGCCTGAAAGAGCCCCCTTCAGCCCCTATGGGCTGAATCCCGGCTGAAGTCAATCCTCCCTTCTCCCCCGGCATGACGCCACACCACATAGTCGCGGGATTCCCTGAATGTATGGGAATCTCGCGATTTTTCGTTATATTTGCAGTCTGTTTCTACGATGCGGGCAGCTTTTGCATTGCCCGCCTGTCATTATGTCGGGTGGCAGCTTTTACATTGTCCCCTTCAGGCACCCTCCGCAGAGACCGGAGGCTATGCGGTTCACACAAATACTTCTTAAGGTAAGAAAATGGTTAGGATTCCTGACAATCATACATCCGCGGGCTCCGGAAGGATTCCGGCCCGCCGCGGCTGGCTCGCGCTGTCGCCGGTCGTTCTGTTTCTGCTGCTCTATGTGGCGGTATCGCTCATAATCGATGATTTCTACCGTATGCCGATAGCCGTGGCCCTGGTCGTGGCCTCGGCATGGTCGGTAGTGATACTGCGCGGACGCCCTCTGCTGAAGCGCATCGAGGTGTTTTCACGCGCTGCCGGACATTCGAATATACTCTACATGATATGGGTATTCATTCTGGCCGGTGCCTTCTCGGCACTGGCCGGAGGGATAGGGGCTGTAGATGCCACGGTGGCACTGGCGCTGCGCACGTTCCCGCCACAGTTTGTGGTGCCGATGCTTTTCTTCGCGGCCTGCTTCATATCGCTCTCCATCGGCACATCTGTGGGCACCGTCGTGGCGCTCACCCCCCTTGCGGCCCAGATTGCCGGAGCGGCCGGGGGGGATACGGCATTTTATGTGGCGGTGGTGCTCGGCGGAGCCTTCTTCGGCGACAACCTCTCCTTCATCTCCGACACCACCATAGCCGCCACACGCTCGCAGGGGTGCGATATGGCGGATAAGTTCAAGGCCAACCTCTGGATAGCCCTTCCGGCCGCCATAGTCACTCTCGGGCTTTACATAGCCACCGGAATAAGCGCACACGATATTCCGCTACCTCCCGATACCGACTGGGTGCTGATCATCCCCTACCTTGTGGTGCTGGCCACTGCCATAGCCGGAATCAACGTGACGGTGGTGCTCTCGCTCGGCATCCTCTCGGCTCTCGTGCTGGGTATGCTCAAGGGGATTCCGCTGCTCGACATGGCCACCTCCGCCGGAGGGGGTATCGACGGGATGGGCAACCTTATCATCATCACCCTGCTGGCGGCCGGTATGCTCGGCATGATCAAGGAGGCCGGAGGAATACGGTTCATCCTTGAGCGGCTTACGTCGAGGGTCAGCGGGCGCCGCGGCGGCCAGACGGTCATAGCGCTCCTTGTGGCAGTGGTGAATCTCTGCACCGCCAACAATACCGTGGCCATCATTACCGTAGGCTCCATATCACGCGACATCTCCGCCCGCTACGGCATCGACCCGCGCAAGTCGGCCTCGCTGCTCGACTCCACGGCCTGCATCGTGCAGTGCCTGATCCCTTACGGTGCGCAGACGCTGCTGGCCACTTCACTGGCCGGCATCTCCCCGGCCGCGCCGTTCCCCTATCTCTACTATCCGTTTGCCCTGGCGGCGATGGTGGCGCTCTCCATCATTTTCCTCTTCCCGAAGCGACTCAATTGAGTGAATTATATTAACACTACCGCTCCGTTGCGCTTACGGAGTGTAATCATTACTAATATTCCATAATTTTTCGCCACTTCTTTCATGCCGTATGATGTTTTTTATTAACTTTGCAAACGAAAAGCCGACGATGGTTTTATAAGACTGCATTAACAATCTTCAAGCCATAGCCTGACTTTGGATAATAATTCACAACTTCAAGATGTGATGAAACTATCTCCCACGGTCAGTGTTATACCGTCACAGACGGTATCCTCCCTCTTTAGGCAGAAATCAAGCTGATTCCGGGCCGGGGATATGTGGAGCCATATCGAAGTATAACCCTAATCCAAAATACAGTTTTTCAAATGCCTCAACTTTCAGAGAAGCGCGCAAGCATGTTTCACGGCATCCTGCTGATTGCCCTCTTTACCTGCGCATCCTTCTACATCAGCGACGTTCAGTTCTTCAGGAATCTTTCGTTCAGCCCGATGATCATCGGTATCATCTTAGGTATGCTTTATGCCAATTCGCTCCGCAATCACCTGCCCGACACATGGGTGCCCGGCATACAGTTCTGCTCCAAGAAGCTGCTGCGTCTCGGCATTATCCTCTATGGCTTCCGTCTGACATTCCAGGATGTGGTGAGTGTCGGTGTGGCCGGCATTACGGTAGATGCCATAATCGTGACAGTCACTATCCTCGGCGGTGTCTGGATCGGGCGAATGCTCAAGATGGACCGCGAGACGGCGCTCCTCACCTCCGTGGGCAGCGGCATATGCGGCGCGGCCGCAATCCTTGGCGCTGAATCTACTATTCGCACACAGGCCTATAAGACTGCCGTGGCAGTGGCTACGGTGGTGATTTTCGGCACGATCTCAATGTTCCTCTACCCTGTGGCATACCGCGCCGGATGGCTCGACCTCTCGCCCGAACAGATGGGTATCTTCACCGGCTCCACGCTCCATGAGGTGGCTCACGCCGTAGGCGCCGGCAACTCGATGGGCACCGAGATTTCCAACGTGTCGATCATCGTGAAGATGATCCGTGTGATGATGCTTGTGCCGGTGCTGCTGATACTCGGCGTATGGGCCGCACGCCGCACCAAGGCAGCCGGCTCCGCGGCTGCCGGTGCTGAAAAGGGTAAGGTGGCAATCCCCTGGTTTGCCGTAGGTTTCCTTGCCGTTATCGGTTTCAATTCGTTCAATCTCCTGCCGGTGCAGGTGGTGGATGCCATCAATTACATCGATACGTTCCTGCTGACGATGGCCATGGTGGCCCTCGGCGCGGAGACGAGCATCGATAAATTCAAGAAAGCCGGTCCGAAGCCTTTTATCCTGGCCTTCTGCCTCGATATCTGGCTTATCCTCGGCGGCTACATCCTGGCCAAGCATCTGGCTCCCCTCATGCTCTGATACCAATTCCCCTACAGAAATAAAGACAAGTCCATGCCCACCATTCCCTTCCGGTCGGCATGGACTTTATTGCGCTCAGGTGCCCGGTATGAGCGATAACCGCGGAGCATTACTGTTTCTGATATGAGGTAATTGGATCGGGTTTTTACTTGCGAAAATTTAGTAACTTTTACGGGAATATTTGGAAGATTGGAGCCGATTTATTAAATTTGCGATGCAAACCGGAGAGTACGCCTCAGATGGTTCCTCCGGCGGGATGATTACACAATCATGGCAATTCGGCTTGGCAATTCTTCAAGAGGAAGAGCACCGGCTGAAAATTGTGGAACGGCTCCTCATCCCTTCTTCCGGCTCCGCAGGTGAGCCCGGAATGATAAACCGACATATTTTTGCCTCCCGTTGCAAAAGATTACCGATACCTTTTCCCATCTCTGTTTTGGGAAGAGAGTCTAATCTTTACGCAACGATATGAACCTCACATACTTCATTACGAAATTTTCGATGACACAACGCGTCGGCAAGCCGGATTTCCGGCATGCCGACGCGTTGTGTCTGCTAAATTTTCCCTCTGAATTTTGTATTTATCTATGCATACATGTGCCGACAGACCATCAGTGCGCATATGCATCAGCCTAATATCTTAATCTAATCCAATTCTTAAAAATGGCGAAGAAATCAGAAATCATCGGTGAATACATCGTCACCATCCACGACAACGGATCCGTTGAGGTGAGCCGTATCTATAAGTCTACCATCAAGGCCCTTAAGGAAATCTGGACCAACGCCGGACTCCCCATGCCGGAGAAGGAATGGAACACCCAGGAGTGGGGACGCCAGGTGCTCAAGAACCTGTGCGGCGGTGAGATGGAAGGCACGGTGGGAGAATATACCATCGAGCGCGAAGAGAACAACCGCATCAACGTAATCCGCAAGTACGCCAATACGATGGCAGCCCTTCGCGAAGTGGCAAAAGAGATCAACTTCCTCCCCGACCCCAAGGAGCAGGGATGGAACACCCAGCGCTATGGCGCTGTGATCGTGGAGTTTGCCCATAGCGGCAAGATGCCTCCTCTGAAGGTGAAAACCGCCGACGCCGACGGCAACCCCGACGCGGCTCCGAAAATGAGAGAAGTGACAGTATACCTCTATGGAGAGGGGACACGACTTGACGTGTTCGATTCGGAAGAGGACCTGATGGACTGCTACAATGCAATGAGAGACTCTGAAATTTACGGAATCACGGTTGCCGATGGCGACGAGGAAACGGAGTATTCCAGCGACGATCTGGGCCAAACAATCTACAGTTACGAGTGGCCCGAAGACATCTATGACGAGGACCGGAAGGAATTTCTGGATCCGGCCTACCGGGAATATGCCGACAAGACCCCCTCTGACGTCTTTCACTTCGCTGAATGCGACCTGCTTGAAGCCGAGGATATGGAGATTGGCCGGATAGAGCTGATTCAGACCAAGATTCACGCATCTGTCACTATCAGAATCGCTGAGAATGAGAAGTTCGACCCCAGGAAATTCCATTTCCTTTACGACGAGTTTGTGGTACCCGACGCCGAGCTGGAAGTCAACACCGCAGCCGTATACGACGGGAAGCAGTATGACATTGATCTCGACTGTGACTCCGAACGCGAGATATCCACCGAAACAATATGGGAAGAATAACTCTCTTAAAACATAAGTAACAATAAACCAACGCTATATGGCAAAAAAGAAAATCAAGTTTGATGCTACCAAAGCAAGGGTGGCAACATATGATCCGGAAGGGAACCTGCTCTCCGAAATCAACGGCGAACTCAAAAGCGATTTCTATAGCGGCATCGAAAAGATGTGCTACCTCTCCGACGACTACTGCGCCTTCTATAAGGGAAAAAAGAAGGGCATCGTCGATTCCCGAGGCGACATGATAGCCCCCGCCGAATTTGAAAGCATTAAGGCCGACGGCGACGTATTCCAGATCGGTAAGAAAAACAAAACTACCAAAGACACTGAGACGGGCTACCTCAACCGCCAGGGCGACCTCCTGTTTGACCCGTCGGAGTATACTCCGGAATGCATCTATGCGTCTGACGGGCGCATTCCGGTCACATGCAACGATACCGGGAAATACGGGGCCTTTGACTTTGAGGGTAACCTTGTGATCCCACCGACATTCTTCGACCTGAACGGCTTTCACCACAATCTCGCTGTGGCCAGCGAAGAAAAAGGGAAATTCGGATTGCTGAACCTCGACGGCAGCTGGGCGCTTGCTCCGGAATATTCCTCTGTCGGCGGATTCCTCCGTGGGATTGACGAACTCCAAGACTACTGTGTGGCAGAGAAAGACGGGAAATATTTCCTCATCGATAAGGATTGCAATGTGGTGGCCGGCCCGGTGGATCATCCGATCCAGAACTACTGCAATCACGACGGCATGTATCTGGCAGTAGGCAAGGATGATAAAATCGGTGTCATGGCACCCAATGGCGACATGGTGCTTCCGATGGAGTATGAAGAGGTACGTTTCCTCAACGGAGAATACATCCTCTTCATGAAGGATTTCAGAATGGGACCAACCTACATGGCCGACCTGAAAGGCAACGTCCTGCTCACCGGCAATGGAAGCATCCAAATGGAGCACGGTCTGATCATCCTTGACTACAAAGAGGTACTGAAGCCTGACTCCACTCCTGTATGCAAGGGTAACGCGGTCAAGGTGTTCGAGCATGTAATCTTCGTTTCCGATGACAAGAAGCTCTGGGGCGTGACAGACCACGACGGCAATGTGATTCTCGAAAAGGAGTGGGAACATCCCTGCACATTCGCGAATGACCTGAAATTCATCGACGGCCTGATCTTTCTGCGACGCGACGGCAAGACCGTCTATATGGATGAGAGAGGCCATATCGCATTCACCATCGACGGCCCGGGGAAAATGATAATCGACGGCTACGCCATAACGGGCTCCGAGGGTGACTATGGAGTGATCGACAAATGCGGCAACACTATTGCCGAACACCTCCCCGAGGCATTCAACCTCGGCGAAGGCTACATACTGATCAATAACGCCGAAAATGATGCTCCGGCCATACTGAATGCCGCCACCGGAGAGCGCAGCGCTCTGCCCGGGCGCGTATACGGACGTATCTGCTGCGGCAAGATGACATTCCAGAATAGCGACTCAAAGAAAGGAGTAGTCTCCATAACCGATGGCAAGGTGCTGGTGGAACCCCTCTACGACCTGATTCTTCTCACCCCCAAAGCCATCTGGGGATATATCCCGAAACAGTGACCGCACATCGGGAAAAAGCAATCATCTTTTCACTGACTGTCGTAAGACGACAAAAAGAGAGCCTCGACCTCCACAAGTCGGGGCTTTCCCATATCAGTACGTTTCTGCAACTCCAATGACAATAACCGGACTGCAACAACAGTCCACGCCTCAACGCATAGTGTTGTCGCTCCGCGACAAAGAGGAGGTCGGGAGGGTATTTAGCCGCGCACCGATTGTTCGCAATGCTTTGCTCATCCGGTTGCGAAGTTCAGGCACACACCACCGGGTGTTGTGCGCCGGTTTGTCCGCCCCTTCGATATCTTTCATCAGAAGATCATAAGCTGTTGTTGGCTGCCCATTTCTGTCAAGGACTTCCTTATGTTTATATAGACTACGGTCGTTAAACCAATTACTGTTTCCTGTAACTTCGGAATAAGCTTGAACAATCTTAGCCCTTACCGCAACTTCAATCTTCTCGATAGCATTGAACATCAAGGATCTAAGCCTCCTGTCAAAACAATACAAATCGACTATGTCAGAGAAATGGATGTCATCTTTCTTGAACTTATGGTCATCCGCTGGGTTAGTATTGTCCTGAAATGGATATGTGTACGCCCGGAGACGATAGTAACTGATATTAGACAGATAACGCTCCGCAAGTTGTTCGTCATCAATGAGCAATCCGCGGTTCTGCAATTTTTCGACCTGCTGATGCAGGGTAAGTGGGCGTTTTGTATAGTCCATATAAAACTCGAAGACCTCCCCGGGTGCGCTAATCTTACGGGAAGCGTGGGAGGTCATATTGAATGCAAAGTTTGCACTTTATTTGGGAATTACGATGCTTTACAGTCCTCAAAGTTCATTTTTAGGCTGTTTTTAACATTTCGGCGTAAGTCTTTACCACATATCGTTCTCTTTCTTGGACATGGCGGCGATTTCGTCGGCTATCTCTTCGGAGGAGAGCT
>CAMWRH010000093.1 GCA_947176605.1 uncultured Porphyromonadaceae bacterium | reverse complement strand
CTCACTCCTCCCTGGGGCGGTCGCGACAGGTCGCGACCCTACGAAATTCCCTAAAGCCTAAGCCTCACTCCTCCCTGGGGCGGTCGCGACAGGTCGCGACCCTACGAAATTCCCTAAAACCTAAAAACCTTAAAAAATGAAGATAAAGACTCCGGTGGAGATGTTGGGAGCGTCGATGGATGCGGCCCGGATGAAAGTGGACAAAACAGTGAAAAACCCCGGTCGACTGCTCGTGGCGGCCATAGCCGCCGGTGCGTTCATCGCAATGGGTGGGATTCTCTCGCTTACGGTAGGGTTCGGTTTTCCGGGTATCACCGCCGCCAATCCCGCCCTCGCCAAACTGCTGGCCGGGTGCATGTTTCCGATCGGTCTGATACTGGTGGTGGTGCTCGGCGCCGAACTCTTCACCGGCAACAACGCCATGCTCATCCCCGCCTACATGCAGCGCCACTACGGCATCGGTGCCGTGCTGGCCAACTGGGGACTCGTATACCTCGGCAACTTTATCGGTGCCTTAGGATTCACCTGGCTGCTCGTATACCTCCCCGGACTTACCGCCGCCGACCCCTGGCACACCGCCATATGCAACATCGGCGTAGCGAAAACCTCAATGGACTGGGGGACGGTACTGCTCAAAGGGATAGGCGCCAACTGGTTTGTATGCCTTGGCGTATGGCTCGCACTGGCCGGCCACAACCTGATGGAAAAGGCCTTCGGGTGCTGGTTGCCTGTAATGGCATTCGTAGTGCTTGGCTACGAGCACTGCATCGCCAACATGTTCTACCTCCCCCTGGCCATGATGGAAGGTGCACCGATAGAGATCGGCACGGCCCTATGGAGCAACCTGCTCCCTGCCACGATCGGCAACATCCTCGGCGGCGCCATATTCGTAGGGATGGCCCACTGGTATCTGCACCGCAAATGATACTCCACCCAAATGACACTCCCCGCGCCTGACCGGACTGCAGTGCCGACAGCCTGACAGACCGGCTGGTTGAAAGGTTGCTGTTGTAAGTCAGATGTTGAAAGTCCCATATTGAAAGACCGCTGAGATGCTCGAGTTTCTCTTTCCCCCCGCATGCCTGCTATGCGGGTCGGCGCTGCCGCGCGGGCGCGACTGCCTCTGTCCGCTCTGCGCAGCAGGGATGCAGCGCACCGGTTATCACCGCGACCCCGACAACGCCCTGGCCATGCGTCTGGCGGGGCGGATACCCTTCGACCGGGCTACGGGCCACTTCCTCTACAGTCCCGAAGCCCCCGTGGCGATGCTCATACACGACATGAAATACCGGGGAATGCACCGTGTGGCCCATGAATTGGGGCGCCTCACAGGTGAGGAACTGGCCGCCGCCGGGTGGTTAGTGGGAATCGATGTGCTCGTGCCCGTGCCGCTGCACTGGATCAAACATATGCGGCGCGGTTACAACCAGGCCGAAGAACTGGCCCGGGGGATAGGAGAGGGGAGCGGGCTCCCCGTGGAAAGGGCTCTTCGCGCCATACGCGGGCATAAGAGCCAGACACGCGTCAGCCGCGAGCAGCGTGCCGTCAACGTGCGCGGCATCTTCAGACCGCGCCACCCCGACCGCCTTGCCGGGCGCCACATACTCCTGATCGACGACGTATGCACTACCGGCGCCACCCTCGTGGCCGCCGCCGAGACCCTGCTTGCCGCCGTCCCCGGCGCCCGCATCTCCATCCTTACGCTTGCCTGCACCGTCTGATCCGAGGCGCTTCCGGACCGCTTCCGGGGCGCTATAATACTTTTAGATGCTCGGGGGGGGAAGACGCGAAGGGCGCGAAGGGGCGCGAAGGGGCGCGGGAAATTTTTGAGGGGAAGCGCTTTTGATGCTAAATTCTCCGCGTCCTTTCGCGTTCTTTCGCGCCCTTCGCGTCTCCCCCCGAGCCACTAACTTCAGCGCCACAGAAGGTGGGGAGGAAAAGTTTTTTTCACACTTATTGATTGTTTCTTTCGAAAAATTCGTTAACTTTGTGATTTGAAGACCACTTACAACGGAACCTAACGAAAATTGGATTGGAGAGGGTTGCCACTGACTTAAAAGTATATGTTCAAATTTATATGATAGTAATCGTAAGGAAATCCTTCATACCGATTAAATCTGAACACAGCCTGATCCGAAACAACCACAACAATAACATAACAAAAGTATCACAATGAGAAAGACATTACTCACGGTGAGTGCGCTTTTAGCAGGTATCAGCGGCACACTCGCCTATGTCGAGAAGGGGCACGCCCCTGCAGTGAGAAGTGTGGCCACAGCCGCATCCGCTGCCACAGTAGCCAATGCCGAGACACCCGTCTGTGGCGTATCCATCGGCACAGTCGAGGCTCAGAATTACTCCGACTCCGGACTCAACCTCAGCAACTTCAGCGATGCCGAATTCGTGGCTCAGACATCCGAAGGGACCTATATGGGATTCCGCCAGCTTATAAGTGCGGAGACCGGGGAACCGATGGATGCCGTGGCGCTCACGGCCATCAGTTCGACAGATGAAGACGTCATCATCCCCGATGCCATCCTCGTAGACGGAAAGGAATACCCGGTAGTCTACATCAATTCCGACTATTACTTCTCCCGAGGTTTCACAAGCAACATCAAGACCCTCACCATCCCCGCCAGCGTATACTACATCGACCGCAACTACTCCTTCGACAGCAACCTGACCGCAATCTACATGCTTGGTGCCGCTCCCTCGGTAACGTCAAATTTCCGGGTATCTACAGTATACATATGCGACAAAGACGCACTCGCAGGCTACATTGACAACCCCTCATTCAGCAACTCCATCCTCATGCCTTACGGATGGGAATACGACTGGGTGACAGTCAACGTAGAGAAATCAGGTGAATTTGCCGAAACCTACCTCACCCAGAACGACTACAACTGGGGAGCCGCGCAGAACGTAAAAGTAACAGGCAACATCAACGACACCGACCTCAGCGCCATCAAAAACCTCACCACACTGATGAAACTCGACCTCAGCGAGACCACCATCACCGCGCTGCCGAGCAACTTCATGTACAACCGCTCCACCCTGCTCGAAGTAAAACTCCCCTCCACACTGGCAAGCATCGGTGAATATGCCTTCTACGGGTGCAAGATGCTCCAGGCGTTTGACCTCAACGGAATCACCACCATCGGCAATTACGTATTCTACGGATGCGAATCACTCCCCTACATCAACCTGCAGGGAGTCGAGACAATCGGCAACTACGCATTCCAAAACTGCACGAAGCTCAGCGGCATCGACCTTTCGACAGTGCGGTCAATAGGCAGTTACGGTTTCAGAGCCTGCACCTCACTCGGCAGCGCCGACCTGACATCACTGCAGACAATAGGCAGCTACGCCTTCTCCGGATGCACCGCATTGAAAGAGGTGAAATTCGGCAACAGCCTCGCCTCCATTTCATCGCAGGCATTCAACAATACCGGATTGGAAGAGGTAGTGCTTCCCGAAGGACTCACTGCAGTCGGAAGCGATGCATTCGGCTCATGTGCTTCCCTTAAATCGGTAGAGATGCCATCCACCCTGTCGGCAATACAAAACTACGCATTCCGCAACTGCCCGTCGCTTTCACAGGTGACGATGAAATCCGGACTGATATCCATTGGAAATCAGGCATTCTACGGCTGCACCTCACTTGAAGAGGTAGCAATCCCCTCCACCGTCACGATGATAGCATCGGGCGCGTTCAACAAGACCGGCATCACCTCATTCAAATGCTATGCCGCAGTGCCCCCCTCGGCCTCAGAGTCGTTCATCGGGAGCGACATGGACATGTCGCGCACATTCCTATACGTGCCCCCGTTCTCCAAAGACTTCTACCGCAACACCACCTACTGGAGCGACTTCTACCTGATGCGCTCAATCGACGAACCCGTAGAGCACATACTCATCGACCGTCCGCTGACCATCAACCTCGAAGAAGAAGACAATGCCGCAGTAGCCGGCAACCCTTCGATGCGCCTCACGGCCGGCATAGCAGTAACAAATTATGGAGAACAGATAAATACCGTAGCGCAGCTCACAGCCACGGGCGAGGGTACACTCTCAGCCGGAGAACTCACTATAGATGCCCTGATAGCCACCCGCTACTACAACCGCAGCTACATGTACTGTCCCACGCTCATCAACTACGCCGACAAGATGCGTGCCGACAACGTGACCCTCAACCTCTCGCTATACACCGACTACTACGACACCCCGATATGGAGATTCATCTCACTGCCGTTTGACGTAAAGGTATCCGACATCGTGCCGAGCGAAAACACCTACTGGGTGATCCGCCGCTACGACTCCGCCGCCCGCGCCGCAGGCGAAACCTCCGAGACATGGGTAGACCTCACCTCCGATGATACGATGGAGGCCGGCAAAGGCTACATCCTGTCGGCCGCGCGTATGAGAAACGACGGATACTATGATACCCCCACACTCTCATTCACATCCGGCAACAGCCTGACCAAAAACAACATATTCCGGTCGACCGACGTGACAGTGCAGCTCTCGGAATACGCTGCCGAATTCGCCCACAACCGCTCGTGGAACCTCGTAGGCAACCCCTATCCCGCCTACTTCGACATGCACAGCCTCAACGAAGAGTTCACAGCACCCGTCACCATCTGGAACGGCCGCGCCTACGTAGCCTACTCACCCGTAGACGATGACCTCGTGCTCGCCCCCTTCGAGGCATTCTTCGTGCAGTGCCCCCTCGAAAGCACGGAAATGACATTCAGAGAGACCGGACGCATGCACTCCGACGAAGGGAAACCCCTCTACAAGAAACCCGCAGTGCGGCATGAGGCTCCCGCAGCCGAAGGGCGCAACATATTCAACTTCGAGATAAGCGCCGGGGAGAGCTTCGACCGTGCCCGCATCGTGCTCAACCCCGAGGCAGCCATGGAATACGAGATAGGGCGCGACGCATCCAAATTCTTTGCCGAAGGGAGTGACGGCGCCCAGATATACGTGGCAGCCGACGTAAACTGCAGCATCGCAGAGCGCCCCGTAGCCGACGGACTCGCCACACTTGGTATCCGCACAGCCCGCGAAGGAGAATATACCCTCGCACTCACAGGCAACTACGCATCCGACTGGAAAGTAATGCTCACCGACACACAGACCGGCATCAGCGTAGACCTCACCGAGACCGACTACACCTTCACCGCCACAGCCGGCGACAGCGCCGACCGCTTCGCAGTCAGCTTCCTCAAAGAATCACTGACAGGGATCGACACAGTCACAGCCGACTTCGGCAGCGACACACAGGTAAGCGTCACTTCACTCAGCGGAGTCAGCGTATACACCGGCAAAGCCGATGCAATCAGCGTGCCCGCAGCCGGAATCTACATAGTGACCGACGGCAGCAAGACCCGCAAGGCAATCCTTAAATAAACCCACAGACCACAACAACAATGAAAATAAACCTATCATCGAAGAGAATCTCGGTGGCGGGGTTACGGCGTGGTATACTGGCGGTGCTCCTTGCGGGAGTATGTCTGGCAGTGGCTACGGCGTCATCATCGCAGTCCGGGCCATCCTACGGTATAGGGGAGGACTATAACCCCACGTCGCCCGGCAACCCCGGACAGACCGAAGACGTGCCTACGGAGCAGACCTACCGCCTTACGGCAGTGGCCAACCCCAGCGGCGCCGGTTACCTGTCGCCCTCCTCACCCGCCAGCGTAAAGGCCGGACAGCGCACCTACGTAAGCGCCAGCGCAAATTCAGGCTTCGTATTCATCAACTGGACAGCCGACGGAGAGGAAATCTCCGCCTCCGCCGATTTCTACTATACCATGCCCGAGCATGACGTGACACTCGTGGCCAACTTCCGCTACGATCCCGCCAGCCCCGGCAATCCCAGCCCCGAAGAGCAGAAAGTGAAGCACCCCGTGACAGTGCGCACCATCCCCTCGGGAGCCGCATCCGTCAGTCCGTCCGGAGCATTCGACATGGAAGAAAACGCCACCCGCCAGGTATACGCCTACCCCAACAGCGGATGGCAGCTCACCGGATGGACCGTAAACGGAATCGAGCAGGGGGTCAGCACCTCTCCGCTCACCGTCACCATGGGAGAGAAAGCCCTCGACATCGTGGCGCATCTCGAATACAACCCCGCCTCACCATCCAACCCGGCCTCCAACTACTACAACCCCACGACCGGACAGGTGATAATCGATGACTTCCGGCCCGGACAGCTCTACAGTGCGCTCAGCGCACTCGTAGGCTCAGACAGTTACTCCAACGTGAGCAGCCTGATAGTAAAGGGAGAAATCGGCAGCAACGACATCGGGGCAATCGGCTACCTCCCCAACGCCGCCACCATCGACCTCTCACGCACCGGCGGCGTGACGGCACTCCCCTCGTATGCCTTCAGCTCGATGGGGGTATCCGACATAGTGCTCCCCTCCACAATCACCGAAATAGGCAACTACGCCTTCCGGAATTGCGAGAACCTTGTGGCTATCACCCTCTACGGGCAGGAACCACCGGTATGCAGCGCTTCCGCGTTCAGAGACTTCACCAACAGCGCGAACTGCACCGTATTCGTTCCCGCCGCAGCCATAGAACTCTACTCCGCTGCCGACGGATGGAAAGACTTCACCATCCTCCCCATTACCAGCGATGCGCATGTGCTGCAGGTAAACCTTCCGGCCGACGGAGCCGACGGACGGTATAAGAACAACTCGCTCGAAATCGTCAACGTCAACTCCGGCGTGCGCCAGAAATACGTAATCTCCGACCGACAGCTCTACACCTTCAACGGACTGAGGAAAGACGAACAGTACAATATCTACATGTACTCCCAGGCCGGACTTGAGATAGGGCGTATCGAAAACGTAGTCATCCCCGAGCGCGACATCGAAGTGACATTCAGCGACATGAAACCGCTGCACACCGTAGTGGCACGGGTACTCACGCCCGACGGCACCGACGTGACGCAGCAGGTAAGCATAGAATGGCTCAAACCCCTTGCCGACGGGAGCCAGACCTACCTGCGCAAAGCCGCCTCGCTCGGCGAGATACCCGACGGACAGGCACTCATCTGCCGCGTGACACTCGACAGCCGCCTCGGATCGGCATATGCCAACCCCGAGGATGTGGAATTCACAGTCAGCGCCGACAGCAACACCTGCACCATCGGGCTCGCACCCTTCCGCAGCATCCGCCTCAACGGCACCGTGGCCGACGGCAACGGCGCCCCCCTGCAGGGAGCCTCCGTATCCGCCGGCCAGATGCTCAACGGCAGATACGCCAAGACCTACACCGCCAAAACCGACCGCAAGGGTGAATGGCTCCTCACAGTGCTTGAAGCACCCGAAACGCGACTCACCTATGCCGCCACCGAATGCGTCAACCTCAACGACACGATCGGAGCCTTCGCCCCCGAAGTCAGCGCACTCGACCTCGGCACAGCCACACTGCGCTCAATCGTAGGGGCAAGAGTGACATACGGATTCACCTACCACGCAGCCGGAACTGACAACGTAGAGAACTTCTACGCCGACTACCAGAACGTAGAGATCGGCGTATACAACGTAACCCAGGCGCGTCAGCACACCGACCTCTCGCTCCAGTACCCGATGCTCGCCGTGCTCGACGAGAGCATCAACCCCGGCGATGAGCTGCGCCTCACCGCCACCTCACGCACCGGAGCCTTCCTCCCCGTGACGGAGACAGTGACCGTAGGCGACGGACAGAGGGCCGATGTGACATTCGACATAGTGGGCAAAGGTGGTGTATCGGCCACATTCGAGATGACCGACAACCCCGCCGTCACAGCCATGCTCTACGGGCGCAACGGCGAACTGCTCAAAAAATCGGCCTACACACAGGCCAAAGTCACCTTCACCGAACTCGAAGACGGCGAGTATACACTCATCAGCATGGGTCAGTCAGATCTCATGAACTCCATACTCCGCCTTTCGAACTTCGGCGAAATCGGACTGACCGAAGGTAAAGACTACGTGAAGAGCAGTGTCGCAGTAGAAAGCGGGCGCCTCACCGAAGTGCGGATACCCGAAGTGCCCGCATTTGACGAAAGCCTCTTCTACTACACAAGCGGCACCACCGGCTTCTCAGCCAACAAAAGCAGCATCACCACAGGCAACTACCTCACCCTACGCTCCGCCATCGACTTCAAGGGGGTATACAAAAACGACATAAGCAACGTAGCCCTCGTGGTAGATCTCCCCGAAGCCTGCGACATGGTAGAGCAGTCTGTGATACAGGGGCCCAACCTGCTCCCCTACACCCTCGACCGCAACCGCCTGACCATACAGCTCGGCACCAACTACCAGACCCAGACCCGCTTCTGCGTAGTGCCCACCGCCGGCGGCTCGTTCAACGCCACCGCCTACGTAGTGTTCGACTACAACGGCAAGACCGTGACCCAGCCGATCGGTGCCGCCGTATCCGAGATCAAAGATCTCGAGATA
>CAMWRH010000092.1 GCA_947176605.1 uncultured Porphyromonadaceae bacterium | reverse complement strand
GCGCACAGACAGCTTGGGCTACGCCCAGCTGCCTGTACGCGGTTTACAGGCCATGTAACCGCTCCGCGGGTAGGGGCTACTATTAATGTCACTAAAATCAGTCGCCGAGCAGGCCGCGCATGCGGTCGTCGACTGCCGAGAGGGCCGCCTTGGCCCCTTCGCCCATGGCGATCACGATCTGTTTGTAGGGCACGTCCGTCACGTCGCCGGCGGCGTATACGCCGGTCACTTTCGTGCGGCACGCCCGGTCGGTCTCGATCTCTCCGCGTGCGTTGACGGGTACCGCATCGGCAAACGGCGCACTGTTCGGCGTCAGGCCGATCTGCACAAACACACCCTGCACGGCATAATCCTGCACGGCGCCGCTCTGGCGGTCCTGCACCTTGATGCCGGTGACGCGCTTGCCGTCACCCTCCACTTCGGTCACAGCCGAAGAGAGATGCACGGTCACGTTGTCGAGTGTGGCCAGTTTCTTCTGAAGCACCTCATCGGCCTTCAGTACATCGAGAAACTCAAATACATCGACCTTCCGGCAGATTGCGGCAAGGTCGATGGCAGCCTCGATACCCGAATTGCCGCCGCCGATCACGGCCACATCCTTACCGGCAAAGAAGGGGCCGTCGCAGTGCGTGCAGAAGGCCACACCCTTGCCGATATAGTCGGCCTCACCCTTCACGTTGAGTCGGCGCCAGGAGGCACCGGTAGCGATAATCAGGGCGGGAGCCTCGAATGTCTCACCCCCTTCGGCGGTGACGCGTTTCGTCCGGCCGTCGAGTTGCACGGAAGCGATCTGACGGTTGTCGAAGAGGTCGATGTCGTAGGCGGCAAGGTGGGTGCGTATGTCGGCGGCAAGTTTTGTGCCGGTGGTCAGGGGGACGGAGATAAGGTTCTCGATGTCGGTGGTATCCGATACCTGACCGCCGATGCGTCCGGCCACTACGGCGGTGCGCAATCCCTTTCGGGCCAGATAGATGGCGGCGGCAGCACCGGCGGGACCACCACCGGCCACGATGGCGTCATATCCGAGCGGGGTGTTGTCGGTCAGAGCGTCGTCGGCAGTAGTGCCGAAGGCTGTCTCGAGTTTACCTACCAGTTCACCGAGTCCGGCGCGTCCTACGGAGAGGAGCTGACCGTTGGCATACACGGTAGGCACAGACTGCACATTGTAGCTCTTCACCATCTCAGGTGCCACGGCGCCGTCGATTACCGTATTCGTAAAGCGCGGATTCAGCAGCGCCACCACATTGAGCGCCTGCGCCACATCGGGACAGTTGGTGCATGAAAGCGATACGAAAGTAAATATCTCGGCCGGACCCTGCAACCGCTGTATGCGGCGGCGCAGACCGATGTCGGGGAGGTTGCGCCCCTGCCCTGCGGCATTGAGCACCGCCAGGATAAGGGTCGAGAACTCGTGGCCGTTGGGAATGCCGCAGAACGACACCCCCGTAGGTTCACCGTCGCGCCAGAGCTGCATCCTCGGGGCATCCTCCTCCGTGGGGGCATCCTCGGCCTTAACCGAAAGCGCATCCGACACGGATGCGAAATCACGTGCGAACTCAAGCATCTCCTGAGTCTCCTTACGAGAGGAGACACCGGTCACCACAAGCGTCACCGATGTCTCCAATGTCGAAAAGATGCTCTTGAGTTGGTCTAAAATTTCCTTCTCAAGCATATCCAGTATGTGTATTATCAGATTTTACCTACGAGGTCGATGCTGGGCTTCAGTGTAGCGCCCCCCTCTTTCCATTTTGCGGGACATACCTCACCGGGATGTGCGGCCACAAACTGTACGGCCTCCACCTTGCGGAGCAGCTCGTCGGCATTACGTCCAACGCTGGTATCCTGGATTTCAGCCAGTTTGATCATACCTTCGGGATTGCTGACGAAAGTGCCGCGATAGGCCATGCCGGAAGCCTCGTCCATCACGCCGAAGGCGCGGGAGAGCAGCCCTGTGGGGTCGGCGAGCATCGGGTATGTCAGCTGCTTGATGCTGTCGGAGGTGTCGTGCCATGCCTTATGCACGAAGTGCGAGTCGGTGCTGACCGAGTATACCTCCACGCCCATTGACTTAAGTTTGTCGTACTTCTCCTGAAGGTCGACCAGTTCGGTAGGACATACGAAAGTGAAGTCGGCGGGATAGAAGAAGAACACTGCCCACTTGCCGAGCACGTCCTTATCGGTCACTGTCACGAACTCTCCGTTGTGGAAAGCCTGTACTGAAAATTCGGGGATACGGGTGTTGATTATTGTTTCCATTTCTTTGTTTTATTCCTTTCTGTTTTTAAGAGTTGACTTAAGGGTTATCTACATCGGTTGGTGCCGGCGGATGGTCCGGTCTCACAGCCCTCCGGGTTGCGTCGGGCTCCGGACCCCCGGCTGAAAAGGAAACACGCATTCCCCTCCAAATGTTGGTCAACGAACTCTAAAAAAACCTAATCCTCTCCCCTCCCCGCCCTTACCGCGTGGCGCGTCTGAGGGAAGTTACCGTCAGCAGCCCGACCCGGATACCCGAGGGGAGGGACGCGGGAAGCAATCTACCCTCCGTGCCACTCCGTGTCCTCTGCGCCTCTGTGTCTACGGGGTATCAAAGCCGGGCATCAAAGCCGGGCCACTGAAAGCAACCGACCCTCCGCGCCCTCCACATCCCTAATCCGCTTCAAGCAGACTTAAGTCAATGTCCGGTATCATCGTATCCGCAAGTCGGTCTGTTATAAGGAACCCCATATACAGTGGAATCGTAAGAATGTCGCCTTCACGCCCAACATTATACTTTCCCAGTTTGATTGCATGATTCACATGATATACCCCCCTGTTTTTCATCACTGTATTCAGACTCTTCGCCTTACCCGATTTTGCCTTCACCTCAAGCACCACACATTCACCCTTGAATCTTACCAGAAAGTCTAATTCCAGACCACTATCCTTTTGGAAATAATACAGTTTCTGTCCCGACTTACATAAAAAGTCAGCCATAAGATTCTCAAATATCGCACCTTTATATCCCAACAGATTCCCCTGCAGGATATCTGCCTGCGTTCCATAATCAAGCATACCTGAAAGAATGCCGATATCCGTCACATATACCTTGAAGCAATCTTCTATTGCCTGTCCGCTCAAAGGGAGCTGCGTAATTGTAGTGTTATAGCACCTTGCCGCTATCCCCGTATCTTCAAGCCACTGCAGACTGCCCAGATATTTTGAAGCCCGCCCCCCTTTTTTCACTACCGAATACTGAAATTTCTTATTCTCCTTTGCCAATTGCCGGGGGATTGACTCAAAACATTCCCGTATATGAGGTTTGTCGGCATCGTCAGCATATTTCACCATATCCTCCTTATATTCAGATATCAGCGTACGCTGCATATTGTAAATCCGCTCTATATTCTTCGTCTGGAGGTAGCAATTCACCACATCCGGCAGACCTCCTGTAATAACGTACCGGTACAGCAAGTCCATCATTGCCTTATGCACACCTTCCGGCACCGGCACCTCATTATCGAAGCATGATTTAATCACCTCGATCACATTCGTACCAATCCCGTTTGCCCAAAGGAACTCTTCAAAATCCAATGGATACATATCAACTATCGTCTCATACCCTACCGGCACAGAGTCCTGCCTGTCGTCAGCCTCATTCCTTTCATTCCGCCGTCCGTATCCCCGGACTCCTAAAAGCGAACCGGTGGCTATGACATCAAAACGCCCGTCGAGATAAAACGATTTGAGCGCAGTCCTTGCCTCCTTGCATTCCTGAATCTCATCAAGAATAATACATGTTTTGCCTCGTACAAAACTGCTATCCGGGATCATGGCCGAAAGATTCAGTATGATTGTATCTACATCGAGAGCCCCTGCAAAAGCCATTTTCTTGTCAGGGTCAAGCATAAAATTCAGATAGACCACATTCTCATAATTCTCCTTGGCAAATTTTTTCACTATATATGTCTTACCGCACTGGCGTATACCTTTAATCACCAAAGGTTTGCGGTCATCCTGCCGCATCCACTCGCACAATGCCTCCTCAATCTTTCTCTTCAACATCACTCATAGTATTTAGTAATGCAAAATTACACTTTTTCCACCGAAAAAACAAGACATTCGTACACTTTTCCCACCGAAACAACCCCACCTCACGACACTTTTCCCACCGAAACAACCCGCCTCACGACACTTTTTACACCGAAACATCGTACCTCACGACACTTTTTCCACCGAAACAACCCTGCCTCACGACACTTTTCCCACCGAAAGTTACCGTCAGCAGCACGACCCGGATACCCGAGGGGAGGGACGCGAAGGGCGCGGGGAACGCGAAGGGGCGCTGAGGATTGTAACCCTTCCCCCTCAAAACATACCCCCGCGCCCTTCGCGCCCCATCCCCATGCATCAAAGCCAAACAGACACCCGCGCCCTCCCGCGCCTCCCGCGTCCCTTCCCCGGGCATCAAAGCCGGTCATCAAAGCGGGGCCACTGAAAGCAACCTCCTCCGTGCCACTCCGTGTCCTCTGCGCCTCTGTGTCTACCGGCCATCAAAGCCGGGCCACTGACAGTAGCCTACTCCGGGTGCTCAAAAATCACGATTATTTCCGTCTGACTTTAGGATTCAAAAAATTTTTCGTAACTTCGCAATATGTAGCACAGCCTTTAGATATATGAATATAGTAGCAAAGAAGACACTGGTCGATTATTACAGCCGCCATCCCGAATCAAGGGTTGCATTAGAGGAATGGTATACCAGAACAAAACGTAGTCACTGGAAGTGCTTTGCGGATGTTAAGGCTACCTTCAATTCAGTTGACAGTGTTGGTAATCAACATTATATTTTCAATATTAAAGGTAATGATTTTCGTCTGATTGTCGTAATCCAATTCAGACACGAATATGTTTACATCAGATTTATCGGCACTCATGCTGAATATGATAGACTGAAAGATGCAGCATTAGTTTAAACAAACAATAAATTATAAAACCGGTATGATAAAGACAATGATTGAAAACGAAAGTCAGTATAACTGGGCAATGCAACGCATTGACGAGCTACTTCCTAACGTAACCGATGATACTCCCGATACTGATCCAAGTAGCATTGAACTGTACCTGCTTTCCGCTCTTGTACAGGAATACGAGGATGTGCATTACCCCATACACGAACCGTCCTTAATTCATGTGCTGAAACTCCGGATGTACGAGATGGGACTATCACAAGCCGCATTGGCAAAAAAAGTCGGCGTAAGTCCATCTCGGATTTGCGACTTACTGTCAGGGAAATGCGAACCAACATTGAAAGTTGGGCGCCGCATATCCAAGGAATTGAATATTGATCCCGCCATTGTACTCGGGGTCTAAGGGAGTCAGTTCCCGTGCAAGTGACGCTTACTCCCCCGTAGTATCCCCAGAGGAAGGAACGCGAGAGACACGGGGAACGCTCCCATACACCCTCCGTGCCACTCCGTGTCCTCTGCGCCTCTGTGTCTACCGGGCATCAAAGCCGGGCATCAAAGCCGAATCAAAACCGGGCCACTAAAACTGACCGACAACCGACTCCGCGCGAATCATCTCAAGGCGGATTGAATGATTAAGTCGGTTACTTGCGTCGGAAGTCCGGCTGTCGCGGCATGTTGTGCGAAGTTTTCCACAGCCCCCCGCGCCGCTTCCAGAATTTTGCGTCCACCCGTAATATCATATGAAACAGCAAGTTCGAGCAAATCTTTATCAGAGACATCATCATCCTTCCCATTGAGCGTCATACAATGCCGGTTGACATAAGAAGGAGCCGAAGGATCTACCGTAAAAGTGAAATCATACGCCGGAGCCATACGCCATATCCCCTCCCGGTCCATTATAAAACTGAAATTCTTATTATGGTCATCCACATTGCCGGCCATAAAATTCAAGGCAGTCTGCAGCAATAACTGCTTCATGTCCTCCTGAGGCAAGTGCAACCTATGGGCCACCGCAAACAGATCCTCATACGACCTCGAATCCGGATCTAACGCGGCAAGAGTCTGAACATGAAGTTTCTCACCCCCTCTACGGTCAAACCTCTCAGTAAGGAAATGCACGACTCCATCCCCCTCCAGGAGCCGCGAAGGCATCATGCGCAAACCTGCCTGCCGGGCCATAAGATAATAGGCATATTCAATACGTGTGGTCGGCAAATCCGTATGCTCGTCAAACTTTATAATCATCGGAGTAAATCCCGGTAATTCAGTGACAACCTGTCCCGAATAACACTCCCCAGATTCAATATTGACATTGACCAGAGCTTTTGGCCTACGGCCACCTGCCGAAGTTCCAACCTTAAAGAGACTTTCCACGAGCATGTCCGGACTCAACTGCACCTTAAAATCGCGGGCATTCCTAAGCATTGTCTGTGCCAACTCTGAAAGTTGGTTTATTTCGACTTTAAAGGAAGTTTCCAACCCATCAGATGTGGGGGGCTCGAATTCCAAGGCCCCCATACCACGCCGACCGATATATGCCAACCGATCAAGCGCCGTAATATTCTTCATACTGATATTGTGCGATTTAGCCCATTGACGGAATACCAACTGCCCCCAGGTGTCGGGTATGGAATCAGCTATAAACGAAGGCAGACCACAAAACGCCCTATCCTTCTCTGGATATACAGGCAAACCCTTTTGCGCCACGACACTATATATTGATCCCCTTAACGGAGCGATGTCAAGCCCGCTGCGCACAAACCCGGGATTAAAGTAGAAACAGATCTGACGGTTGCGTCCGCTACCGCTCTCTACAAGAGTGCCTACGGTCTTACCCCAGAGGGTCACATTAATCGATGGTATCATGGCGTCGCACTCTTTTAGGTATCAGTTTATTAATCTCGCGCAACGCCATTGGCGGTACGGGCAGTTCAGGAAGCACATCCGCCATACGCGACTCCATACCCACTTGCCGTAGCAAAGCGATAAAATTACTTAAGGTTATGTTAGGATGCTTCCCCTGTTCGAAACGGCATATTGTCGTATAACTGACACCGGATTTCTCCGCCAGTTCACGTTGACTCAATCTCGCGGCCAGACGGTACTGCTTCATCCGCATGGCCAACATCAGAAGAATATCCGAATTGGATATATAATCGGCACTTATCATATTTCTATATATGAGTATTTAATCGCAAATATAGCCATAAATACCCATATATGCAAATATCATCTGAAGAATTACGAGCATACCGGGATTTAGAACAGCACGAGGAGAATGTACGCGAAAGGCACAGTGGGAAGTTACCGTCAGCATCCCGACCCGGATACCCGAGGGGAAAGGACGCGAAGGGCGCGGGGAACGCGAAGGGGCGCTGAGGATTGTAACCCTTCCCCTCAAAACCTACCCCCGCGCCCTTCGCGCCCTTCGCGTCCCATCCCCGGGCATCAAAGCCGGACCACAAAAGCACTCTCCTCTCCGCGCTATCCACAAAATCAAAAAAATAGAGCGGATATTTTTACTTAGAATAATCGTCAAAAATGAAATTTTTAGTATCTTTGCATGTTACTATAAGTATATGAATATTTCTACCACATACTCACTCGCATATGCCTACCTGACCACACGCCGGCCACCCCTAAAGGAATCAGTAATGTGGTCACGCCTCCATCAAGGGAAAAGGAAAAATCTTTTGGCTTTGGTGCGTCGGGGTGTATATATGCCTGTGGAAATTAGTAATAAATTTATCATTGGATGCAATGCAGTTCAGGATGGAGTGCTTGCATACCATTCTGCTTTGGAATATTATCTATTGCAAACGCAGGAGTTCAATGAGTTGTATATCCATTCCCCACAGATTTTCCGCACATTCGAATATCTTGGTGAGACCTATTCATATCGTAAACTTAAATTTCTTCATAAGCCAATCGAGGCAACCGACAGTAGCGGATATACCCTCAGGGTTACTTCACTATCTCAGACACTCGTAGACTGCATGTACAATATCAACCTTGCAGGCGGCATTGAAGAATTGATGTACGCCTTGACTGAATGCAGCCCCGGTGATATCAGAGAGGAAGATATACTGGAATGTCTCATCCGTTACGGGAACAAAAGTCTTTGGCAACGTGCCGGATTTTTATTCTCCACCTTCAACCATCGGTTACGCCTTTCCGACAGTTTTTTCCAAAAGTGTAAATCCGAGATGGGGAAGAACCAAAGTTACATTATAAATCCCTATTTTTGCAACAGTTACAACAAAGAGTGGAATCTTTGCATTCCCGACAATCTTATGACACAGAACAAAATAATATGAAATTCAAATACAATAAGACACATATCCGCCAGCTTGCAACCGAGCACCCGCGCCTCCCGCGTCCCTTCCCCGGGGCATTAAAGCCGAGCCACTGAAAGCAACCGTCCCTCCGTGCCACTCCGGGTCCTCTGCGCCTCTGTGTCTACCGGGCAGCAAAAGCCAAACATACCCCCGCGCCTCCCGCGTCCCTTCCCCGGGGCATCAAAGCCGGGCCACTGAAAGCAA